>JBLGCF010000033.1:0-11924 GCA_047617145.1 Thalassomonas sp.
TGTTTTATATCATAAATTTGATTAAAATATTTTAAAAAATGAAACAGTCAAAAATAACAGTTAATCAGGCATTTAAAGAATTTATTTGGCCAAGAAGAGGGATTGTTTCTGTTGGCTTAGTTCTTATTGTTATTAGCAGATTATCTAGTTTAGTACTTCCATTAAAGAGTAAAGAGTTGTTGGATGAAATTATTCCAAACAAAGATTTTGATGCATTGTTTGCGCTTATACTAGTTGTTACTGGAGCTATTCTAATTCAAGCTTTAACATCTTTTGCATTAACTCGTCTTTTAAGTGTTGAAGCACAATTACTGATTTCTAAATTACGTGCTAAAGTACAAAAGCAGGTACTCTCACTACCAATATCATATTTTGATAATAATAAATCTGGCGCATTAGTTTCAAGAATAATGAGAGATGTTGAGGGGGTTCGTAATCTTGTTGGAACTGGTCTTGTTCAGCTATTCGGTGGCACAATTACGGCAATTATCTCTTTCTTTTTATTAATTAATATAAGTGTTAAAATGACATTGTTAGTTCTTACTCCTGTTTTGTTATTTGCATTTATTGCCCTTAAAGCTTTTAGATATATTCGTCCTATATTTAGAAAAAGAGGAGTTATAAATGCTGAGGTTACAGGAAGATTAACAGAAACTATGAATGGTGTTCGTGTTATAAAAGGTTTTAATGCTGAAGAGCAAGAAAATATAGGTTTTGAAAAGGGTGTTGATCGTTTATTTCAAAATGTCAAGAAGAGTTTAACTGCTACAGCTGTAATTACAAGTTCATCAGCTTTTCTATTAGGATTAGCCTCAGTAGGTATTATGGGGATGGGAGGTGCCATGATAATTGAAGGTACACTAACAACTGGTGATTTTTTATCATTTACCTTATTACTTGGTTTTATGATTGCTCCTATTATTCAAATGAGTAATATAGGCAGTCAACTTACAGAGGCTTTCGCTGGCCTTGATAGAACAGAGGAACTTATGAATATGCAATCTGAAGCTAATCACGAGATTAGGAAAGTTGAATTAAATAAAATAATTGGTGATGTTGAATTTAAAGATGTTTCTTTTTCATATGAGAAGGGTAAAGAGGTTGTGCATAACATCAGTTTTCAGGCAAAAAGAGGTACTGTAACGGCTTTGGTTGGATCATCAGGTTCTGGTAAATCAACTATTGCATCATTAGTAGCTAGTTTTGTTAATCCTGACTCAGGAGTTGTTTTGATTGATAATAACGATATTTCAAAAGTAAGTCTAAATTCATTTAGAAGTCAGCTAGGAGTTGTTCTTCAAGACGATTTTTTGTTTGAGGGAACAATAAGAGAAAATATTATGTTTCCTCGACCTAACGCAAGTGAAGGTAAAGTTATACAAGCTGTAACTGCTGCATATGTCAATGAGTTTACTGATCGTTTTGATGATGGTTTAGATACTTTAATAGGCGAGAGGGGTGTGAAGTTATCTGGAGGACAAAGACAAAGAATTGCTATTGCTAGAGCTATGTTGGCTGATCCCAGAGTATTAATATTAGATGAGGCAACTTCTAATTTAGATACTGAAAGTGAATCATTAATACAAAAAAGTTTAGCTGAGCTTATGAAAGGAAGGACTACATTTGTTATTGCCCATCGTTTAAGTACTATAAGACAAGCGACTCAAATTTTAGTTATAGAACAAGGAAAAATTTCGGAGCAAGGAACTCATGATGAATTAATTAAAAGCGAAGGAAGATACTTTGAGTTATTTACTTACCAGAGTAAAATATAAATAATATCAATGGGTGTTGCTAAAGTTTATAATGGATTTAGAAATAGTAAAAGAGAGATTGCAACTCATTTTGCTGAGAAAGATTTTAAGTTGCTATATACTGATAGTAAGTTAAGTTGTATAGATGTTCTTGAAAAGTATTTTCATTGTAGTATATGTTTTAAAAGAGATTTAGAATATATTATTTCATATAGCGGTAGAAAAATAAATCTTGAAAGAACAGATTGTGTGATAGAATTTACTAATCAGATATTAAAAATAATAGGTGGAATGTATGTTGGGTCTTTAGAATATGAAATATTTAATAAAATAAATAATTAACCTTTTATTTTCTTCTTTTATTTTTTCTATTCTTAAAAAAATCTTGCCTTTTTCTATTCTTTTCTTTTTCAAATTCCTTTCTCTGCTGGTTATTCATTGGTTTTTCTGTTTGCTTAAAAGGATTGTCATTAATAATATCTATTTTTTTACTTATTAACTTTTCAATATCTTTTACATATGTATTTTCTTCTGGTTCACAAATTGAAATTGAAATTCCTTTATTTCCTGCTCTTCCACATCTTCCTATCCTATGAACATATGTCTCTGCCTCATTAGGGATATCATAATTAAGCACATAGTTTAATTGGTCAATATCAATTCCTCTTGCAGCAATATCTGTAGCTACCAATACTCTTAATTTATTTTCTTTAAATTCTTTTAGAGTTCTTTGCCTCTGGCTTTGTGATTTATCTCCATGAATTGCTGCTGAATTAATATTTTGCTTTTTTAAAGTTCGGACAATTCTATCAGCACCATGCTTTGTTCTTGAAAATATGAGTATTTGCTTAATATCTTTATTCTTTAGTATATGAAATAGTAAATCTTTTTTAGTTGATTTATTTGTATAATAAATATACTGTTGTATTGTTTCTGCTGTTGTAGAGTTTTGATGAGCTACAATTTTTTGAGGGCTTTTTAAAATTTTATTAGAAAGATCAATTATATTTTTTGGCATAGTAGCTGAGAAAAATAATGATTGCCTTTCTTTGGGTAATTTTTCTAATACTTTCTTAATATCATTAATAAATCCCATATCTAGCATTCTATCTGCTTCATCTAAAATAAAATAGCTAATGTCTTTTAATGAGATATAGCCCTGACCCATTAAATCTAATAATCTTCCTGGAGTAGCAACAAGTATATCTACCCCTTTATTTAAGGCATCAGTTTGGCTCCCTTGTTTAACTCCACCAAATATAACAGTGGTTTTAATATTACTGTATTTAGCATAAAGTGTAAAGTTCTCAGCAATTTGTATTGCAAGTTCTCTTGTGGGGGTAATAACTAAGGTTTTAATTTTCTTTTTATCATGATTGTTTCCTTCATTTATTAAATGGTGTAGAATAGGAAGAGCAAATGCTGCTGTTTTTCCAGTACCTGTTTGTGCACTTCCAAGAACATCATGTTTTTTAAGAATAATAGGAATTGCCTTTTCTTGTATTGATGTTGGGGAGGAGTAATTAAGCTCTTTAATAGCTTTTGTTAGTGAAGTGTTTAAATTTAATTCTTCGAATCTCATAAATATTTTTGTAAAATAATGTAAAGGGGTTTTGTAGTATTGAGAGTTAATTATAATAAAACTCTAAAGTGTAGTAATTTATAATTCAAAGATACGAACATAATTTCTATTTATTGATATCCTTAAATATATGTCTACATAAATTAACATTTACTATCTTAAAAAAAACTAACATTAATTGTGTATAACTTAATATCAAAAAAACTATATAAAAAAAGTCTTAACTCAGTTTTATTAATATTTTTGCCCACAACTTAAAACACATAAATAAATAAACATGAAATTATTAAATCAAAATATTGTAGTTATAATAGGCTTACTATTTATTGTAGCTTGTGGTTCAGAACCTAATCAAAAAACAGATGAAAATGTTGTAGAATCTTCTAAAGAAATTGTTTGGCAAGAATTTAATATTAGTGCAGTTGGTAATACTATGCAAGACATGAAGTATGATATTGAGAATATTACAGTAAAAGAAAATTCTTGGGTAAGAATCACTTTAAAAAATGAAGGCGTTGATGCTGCTATGTTACATAACATATTATTTGTCAATTTTGGAAAACGTAAGGATTTAGCTATTAAAGCAACAGAAGCGGGTAGCGCTAAAGAATTTATTCCTGAAGATGAAAATCTTATTGCTGCTTCTACACTTGCTAAGCCAGGAGAGACAGTTGTGTTAGAGTTTCAAGCTCCCAAAAAAGGAAATTATGAGTTCTTTTGTAGTTACCCAGGACATGCTATGATGATGAGAGGATATTTTTTTGTTAAGTAAAAGATTCATATTTTAAAAAAGAAGCCTTTATACTTGAATTATAAAGGCTTCTTTTATTTTGTTGAAATTTTGATAACCTATGCAATACATAGTAACTAATTATATCTACTATATTTTTGTACTATTAAATAAAAAACTAAACAAAATGAAAAAATTTATTTTAACTATATCTGCATTTCTTTTATTATTAACTGCTAATTCTCAAACAGATAAATTATCTGGACCTAGAATTGGTTTTACATTTATTGGTGCTGGTCCTGTTGCAGACTTTATAAATACAAAAGACCTTGGAGCTCTTACAGAAGAGGGGCCTGATGGATATCCTCACGTATTTGGTGAAGAAGGGAACGCTTTTATAACTCAATATGGTTGGCAATGGGAAACAAGGTTTGCTGATGGCTATGATGTTACTGGTTTAGTGGAATGGATCGTTTTAGTTGGTGGTATGGAGAAAGGACTTTTTTTACCTTCAGTTTCTTCACTTGTTGGAATTAGAACATCTAGTAACTTAGAGTTTGCTTTTGGTCCCAACTTATCATTATCTGGAATTGGGGCAGTTGTAGCAGTTGGTTATAACTTTAAGATTGGAGAGGTTAATTTACCTGTCAATATTGCTTTCCGTCCAGGAATTAATAAAACAAGAACATGGGATGAGTCAATTTTTGATTCCAATGGAGATTATCTTGGAAATAATGAGGTTAAGCAAGAATATAATACTGGTGCTCTTGTATCATTAATAGTTGGATTTAATCTTGGTGGTTAATAAGTAATTTTAACTTTAATGTGAATGTTTTATTTTCATCTTTGATAAATATTTGTGTAATTTTGAATCAAATATTTTTTAATGAAAAGAATTTTTATTCTTCTAATATGTTTTATCACAATTAATGTTTTTTCTCAGACACCCGGATGTACAGATTCCTTAGCATTAAATTATAATCCTTTAGCTACAGACGATGATGGCTCTTGTTTATACTGTTCTTCATTAGCTGACTTTGGAGCTGATACCATTCAGTCTTGTGATAGTGTGGAGATTAGTGTTGTTGGACTTTCTAATGCTACATATAATTGGAATACATCAAATATATTTACTGGACAAAATGTTCAGCATTTATTAGATGTTGGCTATACTCCATACGAGGTTTATTCTCTTATATCTAGTAGTCCAACAAATGGTGATATATCTTCATTATATGGAAATATTTACCAAGGGGGTTATCTTTTTTATTTAGATACAATTTCTAAAGCTGGCTTTATTGCCGCTCCAAATGATGAGTCTATTTGTGAATGGGGCTTGGGTTGTATAGTGGGATCTAATAATGGAATTTCTACATCAGATGATTTGTTTACAGGTCAAACTAATACAAATCTGATATTAGCTAGTTCTGGTCTTACATGCTCTAATCCTAATATTGCTGCAGCATTATGTGACTCATCTATCCAAAGTGGTTATATTGATTGGTTTTTACCATCATTTAATGAGTTAAATGAACTACATGATAATCTAACTATTCTTGGTAATATTAATTTTGCTTCTGACTTTTATTGGAGTTCTACAGAAGATGATGTCTTAATTAATTTATATACAGAAGCAAAAGGAAGGAATTTTATAAATGGTTTAGTTCAAACAATGCCTAAAAATCATACTCATAGTGTCCGGCCTGTTAGAGATTATAATAACTCAGGATCTAATACTTTTTCTATTTTAAATTCAGGATGGAATGAGGTAACTATTCAAGCTTTTGGCTGTACAAGTACCGATTCTATTTATGTTGAACTTACATGCTATGGATGTACTGATTCTCTTGCCCTTAATTATGATTCATTAGCTTCTTTAGATGATGGTTCTTGTATATCTGTGATTTATGGTTGTACTGACTCTACAGCTCTTAATTATGATTTATCGGCGAATATTGATGATGGTTCATGCTGTTATTTATTATACGGTTGTACAGACCCTAACACTTGTAATTATAATCCATGTGCTATCATGGATGATGGTAGCTGTATATATGGTTCTTGGCCTGGATGTACTGACTCTTTAGCTTATAATTATGATCCTCTTGCTATGTGTGACAATGGTACATGTCTTTATTGTACTCATTCGAATTTACCTCCCACAGCACTTTCATTCAACTGGACAACAGATTCAAAAGCAGAAATTTCATGGAATAATATGAATGATTCCTGTAACACTGTTTTAAAATACTATGTAAGGTATAGAGAGCTAGGTTCTCCCTCTTGGATAACAAAATCAGCGGGAGTAGGAAATGGTCTATGTAACTTTGGTCTTAACACAATAAACAAAATTCTTCAGAACTTATCTTCAGGAACTACATATGAATATAAGATGAAGACTTTCTATTGCGGCGGATTATCATCATCATATTCTACTCCATCACAGTTCACAACTGCTATAGATTGCCCTGAAATGACTAACCTTACTGCAATCACCTTTAATGGTAATCAATCTAAAGTAAGATTTGATTGGGATACTTTAGGTGCCTATGTATTTGCAAGAATAGCTTTAAGACTTGACACAGCTGGAGCTAACTGGCAGACAGCAGGAGGCTTTGGAGTTTACTATCCAACCCTTTCAGTAAATAAGTTTGGATTACAATCTGGAGATTCATATATAGCACAGGGTAGAACATTTTGTGATATTAATATTACTTCTTATAGGTCATGGTGGACTGCTCCTATATTTTGGACTCAGCCTGGAACAATAAAGCTTGACGGAGGAAAAAGAATTTCTAATTTTAATATTTATCCAAATCCATCAAGAGATATCTTTAATATATCATTTAACTCAGAATATATTCAAGATCTAAGTATTAGAATATTTAATGTATTAGGAGTAGAGGTGTATATAGAAAATAAGGATCAGTTTATTGGAGAGTTCACAAAAAAGATAAATCTTGATGATTATGGTAAAGGGATTTATTTCTTAGAGATTAATTCTGGTAATTTAGTAGTTAAAAAAATTATCATTTTCCAATAGTTTTAGAATTTATTAGAAAGAAATTTTATTTTTTTCTTATATATTTTTTAAATAAAATGATGCTTAAAAACCTAAGGTTAAAAATTTGCTATTAGCTATATTTGTTAAAAATTAATCAACTATTTCCTATGAAAAAATTATTTCTAATTTTAGCTGTATTATTCTCCTTTTTAAATAATATAAATTCTCAAACTATAACGACTCCAGGAATGTTTTTTTCTCCTGATACTCTTGTTGTAAATGTTGGTGATACAGTCACATTAATTATGGGTCCTTCGCATAATGCTGTTGAAGTAAATCAATCAACATTCTTAAGTAATGGGACCTTATCTAATGGTGGATTTAGCATTGCATTTGGAGATACTGGAACATTTATTCCAGCAATTAATCAAACTTATTATTATGTGTGTCAACCGCATGTGCTATTAGGAATGAAGGGAGTAATTATTGCTAATTTATTGCCAGTTTATGGATGTACTGATTCAACAGCATTAAATTATAATCCTTTAGCAACAGTAGATGATGGATCTTGTGTTTTTCCTATTTGTACTCAATTAACGTTAAATATGTATGATTCTTATGGTGATGGATGGAATGGTAATGATTTTGTTATGACTAGTTCTAATGGAACAACATTCTTTACTTCGACATTATCTTCTGGATATACTGGTATTGCTTCTTTTTGTGCTCCAAATGATTGTTATACTATTACATGCAATGGTGGTACATGGCAAGGAGAAATATCTTGGACCTTGACAGATTCAAGTGGGGTTATAGTACTTTCAGGAGGTGCTCCATATTCAGATAGTATCTGTATGCCTTTCATATTAGGTTGTATGAATTCTTTGGCTTTAAATTATGATTCTTTAGCAAATATTGATGACGGCTCTTGTTTATTTACTACAGGATGTACAGATCCATTAGCAAATAATTATGATTCAACATCAGTAATTGATGATGGTTCTTGTTTATATGATTGTATAGATGTTGATACAACAGAGAGTTTTGAATCAGGACAAGGAATTACCTGGATGTTAGATCCAAATAATACTGTTGATTGGAATAATCGTTCTGGAGGAACACCTTCAAATAATACTGGTCCTTCATCTGCTTTTGATGGTTCTTATTATATGTATACAGAATCTTCAGGTTCTGGATCAAATAAAGAAGCTATTATGTATGTTCCTTGTATTGATCCAAGTCAATGGAGTCAATTGTCTTTAGTTTTTGCATATCATATGTATGGGGCTACAATGGGTGATTTAAGTATTGAGGTTTCTCAAGATAGTGGGGCTACTTGGATACAAGAGTTGTCTATTTCAGGTGATCAGGGTAATCAATGGAATGAAACATTTGTTGATTTAGGTTCTTATACAACATCAATTTCTGTTAGAGTGAAAGCTGAGACTGGAAATTCATATACTTCTGATATCTCAATTGATTTATTAAGATTTATTGAGCTTCCAATTGTAGGATGTATGAATCCATTAGCAGATAACTATGATTCAACAGCAGTAATAGATGATGGTTCTTGCTATTTTTCTAATTGTACTCAATTAACTTTAAATATGTATGATTCTTATGGTGATGGATGGAATGGTAATGATTTTATTATGACAAGCTCTAATGGAACAACATTCTTTACTTCAACATTATCTTCAGGTTCTTTTGGAACTTCTTCTGTTTGTGCTCCAGCTGATTGTTATACTATTACATGTAATGGTGGTACATGGCAAGGAGAGGTTTCTTGGATCTTGACAGATTCAAGCGGAGTTATTCTACTCTCAGGAGGAGCTCCATATTCTGGAAATATGTGTTTTCCAGTACTCATTGGATGTATGAACCCATTAGCAAATAATTATGATTCTCTAGCTAATATTGATGATGGTTCTTGTCTGTATGATTGTATAGATGTTGATACAACAGAGAGTTTTGAATCAGGACAAGGAATTACCTGGATGTTAGATCCAAATAATACTGTTGATTGGACTAATCGTTCTGGAGGAACTCCTTCATTTAATACAGGTCCTTCTTCTGCTTTTGATGGTTCTTATTATATGTATACAGAGTCTTCTTTTGGAGGTTCTAATTCAGATGCTATTATGTATGTTCCTTGTATTGACCCTAATCAATGGAGTCAACTTTCATTATCCTTTGCTTACCATATGTATGGAACATCAATGGGTACTTTAAGTATTGATGTTTCACCTGATAGTGGTACTACATGGATACAAGAATGGAGTTTGTCAGGAAACCAAGGGAATCAATGGTCTCAGGTATACGTTGATTTAAGCGCCTATTCTTCTAATATATCTGTTAGAGTGCAAGCTGAGACTGGAAATTCATATACATCTGATATTTCTATCGATTTATTGAGATTTTTAGAAGGTCCAATTTTTGGTTGTACTGATCCTTTTGCTGATAACTATGACTCTTTAGCAACAGTTGATGATGGTTCCTGTTTATTTATAGGATGTACAGATATATATGCATCTAATTACTGTCAAGGATGTAATTTTTCTGATAGTTCATGTGTATACTATTCTTGTAATAATCTTGGATATAATGAAGATTTTGAATCTAATAGTTTATCATCTATTGGCTGGACTACTATTTCAAGTGCTGAGTCAGCAGTCATTTTAACTAATAATAATGCAATTTCTGATACTGTAAGTTTACAATTTGATGGAGGTACAAATAATAATTGGGGTTCATACCTTACAGAATCGCAAGCATTTGCTAATACTGAGCATGTTAGTTCTGCATCATTTTGTATTGATTTATCATCTGCAGGAAGCTATGATACTATTACATTGACATTTCAAACCTCAATGTTTTCTAGCGTCTATTTTAGTCCATTTTCTTGGCTTAGGTTAAAAGTTGATAGTAATATAGTATTGGATAATTTAGGTAACTCATCTTATAATAATACTACTTTACCATATAGTCCAGGAGGAGGTACTGTTTTGACCTATGATCTTAGTGCATACGCTGGATCTAGTCCTTATATTACTTTTGAATCTGCAAATAAATATGGAGCAAGTGCTAATAATCCTACAACAATTAATTATGTGTTGGTAGATAATTTATCTCTTTCACTTCCGCTTCTTTCAGGTTGTACCGATTCTTTGGCTTTAAACTATAATCCTTTAGCTTTAGTAGATAATGGATCTTGTCTATATGATGTTTATGGTTGTACAGATCCTAACGCTATTAATTATAATTCATTAGCAACAATTGATGATAGTTCTTGTATCGCTCCAATTTATGGCTGTACAGATTCCTTAGCTAATAATTATTCATCACTTGCTAATACTGATGATGGGTCTTGTTTATATGATGTTTATGGATGTACAGATTCTACAGCATTTAACTTTAACCCTCTAGCTACTATTGATGATGGTTCATGTATAGTAGGAATATATGGTTGTACTGACTCATTAGCAAATAATTATTCTCTTTTAGCAAATATAGATGATGGATCTTGCTTGTATGATGTGTATGGCTGTACAGATTCTACTGCACTTAATTATAATCCTCTTGCTACAATTGATGATGGTTCATGTATTGCTTTAGTGTATGGATGTACTGATTCTACAGCACAGAATTATAATCCTCTTGCAAATATTGATGATGGTTCATGTATAGCTGGAATTTATGGATGTACAGATCCTAATGCAATTAATTATTACGCTGGAGCTACTTTTGATGATGGCTCTTGTATTTATGTTGGTTGTACTGACTCCAATTCTTGTAATTATGATCCTATGGCATCAATTGATGATGGCTCATGCATTTATTATTTTGGGTGTACAGATCCATTAGCTTTAAACTATGATTCTTCTGCTTGTGTAGATGATGGTAGCTGTACTTATAGTTCAAACTGTACTTCTCCAAAACCTGACGGCTTGTTCTCATTTGATGTAATTGACACTCGTGCTAAGATTGGTTGGAATAATATGAATGATGTTAACTGTATGGTATGGAAATACTTTGTAAGATATCGAGAAGTTGGTACTCCATCTTGGAATACTAAGTCAGCAGGAGTAGGAAATGGGCTTTGTAATTTTGGCTTAAATACCGTTGATAAGCAACTTTTAAATTTAACACCATCTACTACATATGAATTTAGGATGAAGGCTTTCTACTGCAGTGGTACTGAGTCAAATTACTCAACACCTGTTCAGTTTACTACAGCTGATGTATGTCCTGATATGACTAACCTATCTGTGCAGACCTTTACTAATAATACTTCTAAAGCTAAATTTACTTGGGATACTACAGGTGCTTATGTCTTTGCAAGAATTACTTTAAGAGTAGATACAGCAGGCGCTAACTGGCAGACAGCAGGAGGCTTTGGAGTTTACTATCCAACCCTTTTTGTAAATAAATTTGGGCTTCAGTCTGGAGAGTCTTACAGAGCTCAGGGAAGAACGTTCTGTCATCCAAGTATAACTGCTTATAGATCACCAACATGGACCTCTCCAATATTTTGGACTCAACCAGGATCAATTCGTTTAAGTGGAGGGTTAAGTGTTAATAATTTAGCGGTATATCCAAACCCATCTAATGATGTGTTTAATGTTAAGTTTAATGTAGATAAGCTACAAGATTTAAATATTAAGATTATTAATGTTTTAGGTGAGGTTGTATATACTGAAGATAAACAACAATTTATCGGTGAGTACACTAAGCAAATTAGTTTAGATAATTATGGTAAGGGTGTTTATTTCTTAGAAATAGAGACAGATAATGGCGTTGTGAATAAAAAGCTTATTCTTAATTAGAATTTTTATTATATAATAAGTACCCTTA
>JBLGCF010000034.1:0-11119 GCA_047617145.1 Thalassomonas sp.
CTATTGAACACACAAAACAGATATTACCTTTAAAAAAGATTATCTCCAAACTAACTACTTAACAGATTTAATTTGAGAAAAAGAAATTTTTAAGTTTTTCTCATACTCTCTAATCGTCCTAACATCATAACCATTTGCTAAAACCAAAGAGATTCCCTCTTTACCAGCACGAGCTGTTCTGCCACTTCTGTGCGTGTAGTATTCGTCTT
The DNA here is from genome assembly GCA_047617145.1 of Thalassomonas sp. Lineage (GTDB taxonomy): Bacteria > Bacteroidota > Bacteroidia > Flavobacteriales > BACL11 > UWMA-0277. The sequence continues at coordinate 210 of JBLGCF010000034.1, forward strand.
GATCAGGCAGTTGAAAATGCACTACAAAAGTTAAATCAGCCACATCAATTCCTCTTGCGGCAATATCAGTAGCTACAATAATACTTAAGTTTTCATTCTTAAAAGCACGCATTACTTTATCTCTTTCCTTTTGCAATAAATCACCATGAATAGCATCAGCAGCAACATTTTTAGCTATGAGTTGAGCAGCTACTTTTTTAGCAGTATTTCTAGTTCTACAAAAAACAATTCCTCTTTGTCCTTTTACAGAGTTTAAGAATTGCAAGAGAACATGAAACTTTTCAGTATCCTCACAATGCACAAATTTATGTTCAATTTTTGCATTCACTACATTACTCCCACTCACAGTGATTCTATGCGCAGAAGGGCTCATGTGTTCATTAACAATTTGCTTAATTCCTTGAGGCATAGTTGCTGAAAACAACCATTTGCATTTTGCTTCAGGAAGAAAACTCAATATCTCATCCAGTTCTTTTTTAAAGCCCATGCTTAGCATTTCATCTGCTTCATCCAAAATAACCGTTTTCACTTTACTTAAATCAACTGCTTTTCTATTCACCAAATCAATAAGGCGACCAGGAGTTGCTACTACTATATGTGTAGTTCTTTTTAAGTTTGCTATTTGTTTGTCAATTTTTTCACCGCCATACACTGACTCAGTAAAAATTTTCTCAGAATATTTAGTATAACGAAAAAGTTGCTTGGCTACTTGCTGCCCTAACTCACGCGTAGGACACAAGATTAAAGCCTGTACATAGTCTTTTTTAGGATCAATTTTATGCAAAAGTGGCAAACCAAAAGCAGCTGTTTTTCCTGTTCCTGTTTGGGCTTGCCCAACCAAATCCGTATTTCCATCTAATAATAAAGGTATAACTTGTTTTTGTATATCCGTAGGATTGATGATTCCTAAATCGTTTAATCCTTTAATAAATGAAGGTTTTATACCTAATGCTTTGAAATTTTCCATGCGGCAAAAGTAGGGATATAGAATTTGTGATTCCTACAATACATCAACTTTAATTCTACTCCATACTTTAGATAATAAATAAGCTGCAATTAAAGCAATTAGCATCAGTATTCCCCCTAATTGTAAGTTTCCATAAATGAGATATCCTGTTGCAAAAAGCATAGAGTAAATCATAGCCAAAGCCAAAAGCATAGCCAAAATCCCAGAAGGCACTGACCAACCTTCATTTTCAATTTGCTCATTGCCTACTATAGCCTTCCAACCTGGCCCACCAGGAACAGTTTTTTTATAAAAAATAAGCAATACTTCTTTATCCTCAGCAGGAGTAGCAAAAGTTACTACAAGCCAAATAACAGTAGTAATAAGAACTACCATTGGGAATTTCATATATTCTGGCATTAAGGCACTTTCACCAAATAGTACAGAGGATACTACTTCCATATTGAATAGTACTGAAACAATTCCTGAAACAAAAATAGCTGAGATTTCACTCCAAGCATTTATTCTCCACCAAAACCACCTAAGGATAAAAATAAGTCCTGTTCCTGCCCCAAACATCAGAATAAAATCAAACAATTGCAAAGCATTAGTAAGTAGCAGAGCTAAAGCAGCAGAGGCTAAAAACAAAATAACAGTAGCCAAACGCCCTACATTTACCTTTTGTTTTTCAGTAGCAGAAGGGTTAATTTGTTGTGTATAAAAATCATTTACTATATAAGAGGCTCCCCAATTCAAATGTGTAGAAATGGTGGACATATATGCTGCAATTAAAGAAGCCAAAACCAAACCCAACAAACCAGTTGGTAATTTAGTAAGCATAGCTGAATAGGCTAAATCATGCCCTAACTTATCCTCACTCACAGCTGGGAAAGCTTCTTGAATACTTGCAATATCAGGGAAAACAACCAATGATGCCAAAGCCACTAAAATCCAAGGCCAAGGACGCAAAGCATAATGCATAATATTAAAAAATAAAGTTGCCTTAATTGCATGGTTTTCATCTTTTGCTGCTAACATTCTTTGGGCAATATAACCCCCTCCACCTGGTTCGGCACCTGGATACCAAGCAGACCACCACTGCACAGCAAGCGGAATAATCAATAACATGATGAGTTGTTCAGTATTACTAAAGTCAGGCAACATGGAAATTTTATCCGCCACATTAGGATGTGTAATTAAAGCCTGAATCCCTCCTATCTCTGGTATATTTACCAAATAATAAGCTGCACCAATTGAGCCAGCCATGGCTACAAAAAAGAGGAGAAAATCAGTATATACCACTCCTTTAAAACCACCCATTGTACTGAAGACTACTGTAATTGCACCTGCAATTCCAATCGTTTCAAAAGCAGTAAGTCCTAACATTACTTGTCCAATTTTTATGGCTGCCAAGGAGATTCCTCCCATAGCCAAGATATTAAAAATTACTCCTAGATAAAGCGCTCTAAATCCTCTTAGGAATTTCGCAGGTCTCCCTGAATACCTAAGTTCATAAAATTCTATATCAGTATTGACATTGGATTTTCTCCATAATTTAGCATAAACGAAAACGGTTAATAATCCTGTAAGTAGAAATACCCACCATACCCAGTTTCCTGCCACTCCATTATTTCTAACAATATCAGTCACTAGGTTAGGTGTATCAGTAGAAAAAGTAGTTGCCACCATAGACAGCCCTAATAACCACCAAGGCATATTTCGCCCAGAAAGGAAAAATTCAGATGAATTTTCGCCTGATTTTTTGGAAACGATAAAGCCAATCAATAAGCTTAAAAGTAAAAAAGAAATAATGATAATCCAGTCGAGATTTGCGATATCCATAAGCGAAAATAATTTGAACAAATCTAAGGAAATCTTTTAGGTAATAAGCATTACATTTGCCGAATGAAAGATGATAATTTTTACATGCTAGCCAAAACTATGTTTGGCTTAGAAGAAATACTAGCTGAAGAGCTTAGAAAACTGGGTGCACAGAACGTGAAGCCTATGAATAGAGCCGTAAGTTTTAAAGGAGATAAAGGGTTTATGTACAAGGCTAACCTTAACCTAAGAACTGCTTTACGAGTACTAAAACCTATTGCACACTTTCAGGCACACGATGAAAAAGAATTATACAAAGAATTATGCAAAATTGATTGGACTGAAATCTTTGATTTAGAGGCCACTTTTGCAACTCATGCCACTACACATTCTGAGGTTTTCACTCACAGTAAATATGCTTCATTAGTAATGAAAGATGCAATTGCAGATACTTTCAGAAAGAAATTTGACAAACGTCCAGATGTTGATCCTGAAATGCCAGATGTAAGCATTAACTTACATATTGCAAAGCACACTTGTACTGTTTCACTTGATAGTTCTGGAGAATCATTACACAAAAGAGGATATAAATCGGATGCTGTTATGGCACCAATGAATGAAGTTTTAGCTGCAGGATTAATTCTATTAAGTGATTGGAATAGGATTGCTAATTTTCATGACCCTATGTGTGGAAGTGGAACGCTACTTATTGAGGCTGCCCTTATTGCACACAATATACCTGCTAATATTTTTAGAGATAAATTCGGATTTGAAGGATGGAAAGACTTTGATGAGGAACTCTGGGAAATGATTAAGGAAGTTTCTTTAGAGAAGGAAACACATTATTATGGGGAAATTACAGGAAGTGATAATTTTCAAAAAGCAGTACGCATTAGCCGAGAGAATATTGACAATGCTTTACTATATGACAATATCAAGGTTACAAAAGCTGACTTTTTTGAAACGGAAGTAGAACCAGGAACTTTTGTGATGTTTAACCCTCCTTATGGAGAACGAATAGATTTAGGCGTAAATGATTTTTATGAAAAAGTAGGAACAACTTTAAAACATAAACATGAAGGATGTAGCATTTGGATTATATCTTCAGATATTGAAAATATGAAATTTATAGGTTTACGCCCTTCACGAAAAATTAAAGTAATGAACGGGAAATTAGATTGTAGTTTCCGTAAGTTTGAAGTATATGAAGGAAGTAAAAAAACTAAAAATCAAATACAAGAATAGTTTTATTAACTATAGAAAAACAAAAAAGTCGGATTATTAACTTTAAAATAAATTATTATGAAAAAAGGAAGATTAACAGAAGAAGAATTATTAGGTTATTTTCTTGAAAAATTTAGAGAAATCGATCCTTATGATATTGTAAGTATAATTGATGATTATATTGAAAAAATATTCTCTGATTTTAAAGAAAAAAACAAAGACCTTGATGATACTTATACAAATGATGTTATGAACTCTATCAAAGATTCTATAGCATTTTTTTATGTTTCCTCAGATGATGATGTTGAAGATATAATAAGTTCTTTAAAAAGTTCTTTTCCAGATTTTCACTTTCACATAAATCCACTCCTTCAAGAAATTATGGATATAGCTTCTGATGGATGGAATAATGATATAGATTATATTCGCGATTTAGCAGCTACATATGCAGAAAAAGAAACTGGAGAATATGAATGTGATGAATTTGGAGACAAACCTATATCTGATGAACTAGCATGGGACTTAATTTCCTTTGCTAAGGAGACGATTTTAAATAGAATAGATATTAGAATCAGTTTTAGTAAATTAGAAGAGCTTTCATTTTAAACAAACAACTAAGATGAAACTACTACTTATATTACTTTTCTCGCAATTGCGGGCTTTTTTTAATATTTCTATTTGTATTATTTCAACAATTCTTTTGCTTGCTCAAGTGTAATTCTTTCCCCTTTTAATTTTGCAAATATAAAAGCATCAGCATATCCTGCTAATTGTGCTTCAGCTAAACGAATATTTGCATCTTCCAATGAAGTATAAGTTCCTGCAAAATAACGATACATTTTTTCTCCTTTTGCTTCCTTACCAATACTACCTAACTTACTCATTTTAGTTAAATCTTCAGTCGATAATGATTCTTCTGCAACTACAATTTGAACTGTAAATTCAAGCTCTACAATTTCAACAGCTGTAATAGGTTCAGTTTTTTGAGCTGTTCTTTCTGTTTTAATTGCAACATTTAAATTAATACGCTCTCCATTTTTATAGGTAACTATAAAAGCATCATCAAACCCTCTTGCTTTCATCTGTGCTTGATAGTTAATCGCATCTTTATATTCATTAAATGAACCTGCCATATACCTAACAAAACCATCTTTCCCTGTGAATGACACTACATTATCTACTCCTACAAAAACTTCACCTGATAATTCTTTAGGAAAAGCTCCAATTTGAATTCTATAAGTAATCCCTTTATTAGCAGCAACAGCTACTTCCTCCTCTTTTTGCTCGTTTGCTACTTCTTCAGCAGATGGAGCAACAACTTCTTCCTCTTCATCAAATACTGGTTCAGGAACAGGAATTACATAATTAGAAATACTTCCATTATTATCAACTAAAATAGATGTCTCACCAAACCCTTTTTCTTCCAATTCATATTCTCTACCTAATGCAGCATCTAAAGAATTATACGTTCCTACTGCATAAATTACCATACCATCATCTTGCGGAATACTTTCTAAGTCATCCAAACTCAAGTATTTATTAATAACATTAGCAGGGACACCATCACTAAAAGCACCAATCTTAACCTTATATTTTAGCCCAGTAACTGTATTATCAAAATCCTTACCCTCATTATATGCTTTATTAAAGGCATTTGCTTTAGCAATTAAATACTCGTCAACTGTCTTGTAATTCTCACGCTTAATTTCATTTTCATTGTAAAAGTTAGCATACTCTCTTGAAGCCGCTTCATAATCAGAATACATGCTGAGGTATTTTTCATCCGTCAACTGCACTCCTTTTTCATCAACAACTGCTCCCTTACTTGTATTTTTCTCTTGATCAATATAATCAGGAATACCATCATTATCGTTATCTAAAGGGCAACCAAATTCATTTACCTTAACACCAATTGGAGTTTTAGGACAATAGTCATCAACATCAGCTACTAAATCACCATCTTCATCTTCTAAATCTAGTGCGTTAAAATTAATATCAGCATAATAGCTATCATCAAAATAAGTATTCTCTTTTGGTTTTGGAGTAAATAAATCATAATGAATAGTAAAGTTCAAAGACTTATAGCCATCAGCATTACCCTCATTTTCTTTTGACATATCAATATCACCTAATCCCATTCCAAAATTCATTGCAACATCAAATTGCAACCTCTCAGTGATATTCATTCTTAAACCTAAGCCTAACGGTATTGCAATTATAGCTGACCTATCTTCTTTTACACCATCAATTACTGTACTCGCACCAAGCGTCTGAAATCCTAATGAAAAAATAGGAGTAATTTTTGATTGCTTAAAGATTTGATTTAAACTATATCCTAAATGCAATCCTAAACCATCAACATCAGAAGAAAAATTCTCAGCTTCATCAGTAGCCGAAAAAGAAGTTTTAATTAACAAAAATGATAAATCAATATTTTTTGTAATATCAAATTTCATACCTGCATTAAATCCTGCAATACCTTTTAGAAATCCTGATTTTTCACTTTCAACATCACCAGTAAGTGTGTAAAAACCTGAACCCAATGTAAATTTAGGCTTAAACGACTTTTCTTGGTCTTGTGCAAAAACAGAAATTGAAGAGAATAGAACAAAAAGAACAAACGCTTTTTTCAAAAATTGATTCATTAGTGTGGTTTTTATATTGCCGTAAAAATAAGAAAAAAATCAGAAAGCCATCCTATATCCTAGAAATTAGGTTTCAAGGTATATTTCTGATAGAAATCATTAATAATATCTACAGCTTCTACTGGTGTATCTACTATATTAATCAGGTCCAAATCTTCTATGCTAATATTTTTTTCCCTCTCTAGCATAACCTCTTTTATCCAATCCATCAAGCCCTCCCAATAGGCTTTTCCTACCAATACAATTGGGAACTTTCCTATTTTCTGAGTTTGGATTAAGGTAATGGCTTCAAACAATTCGTCCAGAGTACCTACACCACCAGGAAGTACGATAAAACCTTGCGCATACTTCACAAACATCACTTTTCTAACAAAGAAATAATCAAAGTTTATCAACTTATCATTATCAATATAAGGATTAGACGATTGCTCAAAAGGCAATTCAATATTTAAACCAACTGATTTTCCCTCACCTCTTGAAGCTCCTTTGTTTGCGGCCTCCATAATACCAGGACCACCCCCTGAAATAACACCATAACCACTTTGGGTAAGTAGGTAACCAATTTCTTCAGCTTGTTTATAAAATTTATTATCTGGCTTTGTACGGGCAGAACCAAATACGGAAACACAAGGCCCTATTTTTGACATGGTTTCAAATCCCTGAACAAACTCTGACATGATTTTAAAAATTTGCCATGAATCGGAGGTTTTTATGGCATTCCAGTTTTTTTCTTTAAAAGCCCTCCTAATTTTTTTCTCATCTGCATTCATACTCAATCTATTTTAATTTCAGCCACTAATATAGTAAATCTACTTTAATTCACTTTTTAGGTACTTAGCCGTATAACTATCCTTGCATTTTACGATTTTTTCAGGAGTTCCGTTACAAAGAAGCTGCCCGCCTTTTTGCCCGCCTTCTTTACCAATATCAATAATATAGTCGGCCATCTTAATTACATCTAAGTTATGCTCAATAATCAAGACTGAATTTCCTTTATCAACTATCGTATCAATTACTTTCAAAAATACTTTTACATCCTCAAAATGCAAGCCTGTAGTGGGTTCATCTAAAATATAAAAAGTATTTCCTGTGCTTCTTTTAGAAAGTTCGGAAGCCAATTTAATTCTTTGTGCCTCCCCTCCACTTAATGTAGTAGCCGATTGGCCCAAAGTAATATAGCCTAAACCAACATCTTGCAAGGTTTTTATTTTACGATAGATAGAAGGAATCGCCACAAAGAATTCAACCGCTTGATTGATGGTTAAATCCAACACATCAGAAATTGATTTCCCCTTAAAACGAACTTCTAAGGTTTCTCTATTATATCGTTTCCCATTACAATCCTCACAATGCACCTCAACATCAGGCAAAAAGTTCATCTCAATGGTTTTCATCCCCCCACCTTTACAGCCTTCACACCTACCACCAACCACATTGAACGAAAATCGCCCTACTTTATACCCTCTAATTTTTGCTTCAGGAAGGTTAGAATATAAATTTCTGATATCAGAAAAAACACCCGTATAAGTTGCTGGATTGGATCTTGGCGTACGCCCAATTGGGGATTGATCTACCTCAATTACTTTATCCAAATATTCTAAACCATGAATGCTTTTATAAGGTAAAGGCTCTTTTTCCCCTCTATAAAAATGTTTATTCAAGACAGGATACAAAGTTTCATTTATCAAAGTTGACTTTCCGCTCCCCGAAACTCCCGTTACACAACACAATAATCCTAAAGGAATTTCAACATCAATATTTTTTAGGTTATTTCCTCTCGCCCCTTTTAAAGTTAAGGTTTTTCCATTCCCTTTTCTTCTTTTTTTAGGCACTTCAATTTTCTGAGTACCATTCAAATAATCAGCCGTAGTATGGTTATCATTTAGGATGGTTTGATAATCGCCTTCCGAAACTACCTCTCCACCATGCACCCCAGCCCCAGGGCCTAAATCAACAATAAAATCAGCCGATTCAATCATATCCTTATCATGCTCCACAACAATAACGGAATTACCAATATCACGCAATCTTTTTAAAGAAGCAATCAACTTTAGATTATCCCTTTGATGCAAACCAATACTAGGCTCATCCAAAATATAAAGTACATTGGTTAATTGTGTCCCAATTTGAGTGGCTAAACGTATCCTTTGTGCCTCACCACCACTTAGGGTTTTTGAACTTCTGTTTAATGACAAATACGACAGACCAACATCAACAATAAATTGCAAACGCTTTGACAACTCCTTTACAATTTGCCTTGCAATTTTTAATTCGTTTTTAGTTAATGATTTCTCAATAGTAAGCACCCAGTCAGCAAAAGAAGAAATATCCAAATTGGACACCTCATTTATGCTTTTATCAGCTACTTTAAAATGGGAAGACTCTATATTCAACCTACTTCCGTTACAGCTTTTGCAGTCGTGTTCCGACATGTATTTTCTGGCCCATTTCTCAATCGACTTCACATAGGCTAATTTGGATTGCTCTTCAATAAAAGTAATAATCCCATTAAAATCCAACTTATAGGTTTTTGAAATTCCTGCTGATTTTAATTTTACTTTAAGGTTTTCGGTAAGTCCGTACAAAATTGCTTCAATCCCTTCCTTTGGAATTTTGGCAATTGGCGTATTTAAAGTAAAATCATATTTCTTTCCTATCAATTCGATTTGACCCAATATCCAGTCCGATTTACGATTAGCAATAGGAGCTATTCCTCCCATGTTAATGCTTAAATCCTTATTTGGCAATATTTTTTCTACATCAACTATTTTATATTTCCCTAAGCCATTACATGCTTTGCAAGCCCCTTTTGGTGAGTTGAATGAAAAAGAATTCGGCTCTGGGTTTTTATAAGCAATACCCGTTTCAGGACACATTAATGCCCTTGAAAAATACCTTGGGAGTTTGGCCGACTTTTCAATTACCATCATCACTCCATCCCCATCCTCCATTGCTAGTTTCAAAGAAGATATCAAGCGTTTATTATTTGCATCAGTTACTTTCAAACGATCAATCACCACTTCAATATCATGGGTTTTGTATCTATCCAACTTTAAAGATGGTTTAATTTCAATAATCTCTCCATCCACCCGAATTTTTAAATATCCTTTTTTAGCCAACTGATGAAAAAGCTCTGCATAATGTCCTTTTCGTGAACGCACAATAGGTGCCAAAATATTAATTGGCTTATCCTTAAAATCTATTTTTATTAAATCTAAAATTTGCTCATCCGTAAAACGCACCATCTTCTTCCCTGACTTATGAGAATAAGCAGTCCCTACCCTTGCATACAACAAACGCAAATAATCATAAATTTCAGTAATTGTCCCTACTGTTGATCTTGGGTTTTTGGAAGTTGTTTTTTGTTCAATAGCCACTACAGGACTTAAGCCTGTAATCTTATCTACCTCTGGACGTTCCATATTGCCTAAAAACTGACGCGCATAAGCATTAAAAGTTTCCAAGTAGCGTCTTTGCCCTTCCGCATGTATGGTATCAAAAGCTAATGATGATTTACCACTACCACTTTTACCCGTAAAAACTACCAGTTTGTTTCGGGGGATTTTCAAATTTATATTCTTCAGATTATGCACCCGAGCACCATAGATAGAAATAAAATCTTTTTGGTTTTCCATCTTATTCTCCTTATTCAGATTTAGTTTCTAAATCCTCAAAAACTAATAAATCTATATTTGTTGGAATCTTTAAAATATACTTTCTTCTTGATTTATCTGGCAAAGAAGAAGTTCGCAACCAAGGATTAAACTGCTTCAATAATTTAAAATTTATAGCGTGTGATATTGCAAAATCACTCAGATTATCTATTGTAGAATCTACCTCTATCGTTTTATAATTAGGCATTGAATACAAGTCCTTATCACGGAACATAAACCCATATCTCTTAGGGTTTTTCATAATCTCTTTTACTGCAATAATTCGAAATACGTATCGCCCTGTTTCTGAGTTTAGATGTAGATTATAATAATTATTTGTTCCTTGTTCAGCAATTCTCCTACGCGCTCCATTTTTACCCATATTATAGGATGCAGCCGCCATAGTCCAACTTCCAAATTTAGCATAAGCATCATTCAAGTAGGTACAAGCCACTTCAGTAGATTTCTCCAGGTTATAACGCTCATCAATAGCAGAATTAACTTCTAGTCCATGCTCACGAGCAGTGCCTTTTAGGATTTGCCAAAAACCAGCTGCTCCAGCAGGAGAAACCACATTATCCAAGCCACTTTCTATCAATGCTAAATATTTAAAATCATCAG
>JBLGCF010000035.1:0-11106 GCA_047617145.1 Thalassomonas sp.
CAATTGGGCAACTTATGGCTTTTAGCGGACTTACCTTTTATGGCGGATTAATTGCAGGTGCTGTTTCGGTTATTTGGTATACTAGGAAATATAAAATAAATACCCTACAATTAATTGATGCTGCTGCTCCTGGGCTAATGCTTGCTTATGGTGTTGGGCGTATTGGCTGTCAGCTTTCTGGGGATGGAGATTGGGGTATTGATAACTTGGCTCCTAAACCAGAATGGATGAGTTTTTTACCTGATTGGATGTGGAGTTATAATTTTTCACACAATGTTCTAGGTAAAATTAAATATGATTTAGATGGAATTTTGCCTCCACCAGCTGGAATGACTTATATTGAAGATTGTAAAGGAACTTTTTGGGATCCTTTTTGTTATCAGCTAGCAAACCCTGTATGGCCTACTGCTTTTTATGAAGTAGTTATGGGTTTGGTTATTTTTAGTTTTTTATGGGCTATTCGTAAAAAAATACGAGTTCCAGGAATATTATTTTGCATTTACCTTGCCCTGAATGGAGTTGAGCGTTTCTTTATTGAAAAAATAAGAATCAATACAGAATACGATATTTTAGGAGGAATCACCCAAGCTGAAATTATCTCCTCTTGCCTTGTACTTATTGGTTTAGTAGGTAGTATTTTTCTGGTTAGAAACTCTAAGGAAGTATAATCCAATAAAAGTAATTGCTCCATTAAATATCAATAATTCAAATCCAAAAGGGATATACAGCTGAATTACATAACAAGCTACAGGAGATAAAATAGCCACCAAAGGCACCCACTTATCTTTTACATTTATCTTTGTAAACAAGCCAAACGCATACATTCCTAATAAAGGTCCGTAAGTATACCCTGCTACCTTAAACAATGCAGATATCACACTATCATCATTAACTGCCTTAAAAGCTAAAATCACTAATACTAATAGGATTGAAAACCCTAAATGAACCAGTTTCCTTTGCTTAATTTCTTTTGCTCCAGCATTTTTATCAAAACCTAATAAGTCAATACAAAAAGAGGTTGTGAGTGCTGTTAATGCAGAATCAGCACTGGAGTATGCTGCAGCAATCAGTCCTAGAATAAACAATACTCCTACCCCAATTCCAAGCCCTCCATTTAAAGCAACAGCCGGAAACAAATCATCTGCCTTAGCAAATGATATTCCATGCGTTTCGGCATACATATATAATAATGCCCCTAGTGATAAAAACAATAAGTTCACAAATACCAAAACAATACTAAACCAAAACATATTCTTTTGTGCATCCCCTAAACTTTTGCAACTTAAATTTTTCTGCATCATATCCTGGTCAAGCCCAGTCATTACTATTGCTAAAAATGCTCCTGATAAAAACTGTCTTACAAAATGCTGTTTCCCTTCCCAAAAGAATATTTGAGAATAATCACTTTCTTCTACGGTACTAATTAAGGAGGAAATACTCAAATTCATATCAACTGATATCAAGTAAACACTTAATCCAACCGCTACAAGCATGAATAAAGTTTGTAATGTATCTGTCCAGATAATCGTTTTAATTCCACTCCTGAAAGTATATACCCATATTAGCAAGATAGTAACCACTACTGTCATTTCAAAAGGAACTCCCCAAGCATCAAAAATAGCCATTTGCAATACATTAGCTACTAAATACAATCGGAATGAAGCACCTATCACTCTACTAATCAAAAAGAATATAGCTCCTGTTTTATAGGATGAAACGCCAAATCTACCCTTTAGGTAAGCATAGATTGATGTCAAGTTCATTCTGTAATAAAGTGGCATAAGCACAGTAGCAATTACCAAATAGCCCAACAAATAACCAAATACCATTTGCATATAGGAAAACCCACTAGTTGCCACCCATCCAGGAACTGATATAAAGGTTACCCCTGACAAAGATGCTCCAATCATTCCAAAGGCAACTATATACCAAGGCGATTGCTTGTCCCCGCTAAAAAAGGAGGCATTACTATCTGATTTTCCTGTAAGAAAGGAAATACCTACTAGTACTAAAAAGTAGATAATAATTACACTTAAAATTAAAGTTGATGACATATAAATTTGTTTTTCACAAAACTAAAAGTATTCTGCATTAATAGTACATTTGCAAAATGAATTTTCCATCTAAACTTGTTGAAAATGCTGTAGAGCAACTTTCTCGCCTTCCAGGAATTGGGAAGCGATCAGCATTACGACTCGTATTGCACATGCTAAAACAAGAAAAAAACTCAGTAGAAAAATTTGGAAATTCATTCATCCAACTCATCAATAATATTAATTACTGTTCAATATGTTATACAATATCTGATTCTGATGTTTGTGAGATATGTGCAAGTGAAAAAAGAGATAAGTCCATAATCTGTGTAGTAGAAGATATTAGAGTGATGATGGCAATTGAAAATACTATGCAATTTAAAGGGGTATATCATGTTTTGGGAGGACTTATCTCGCCAATGGATGGTGTTGGTCCTAACGATTTACGCATAGAGCAACTCATTTCTAAAGTAGAAAATGGCAAGGTAAATGAAGTAATTTTTGCATTAAGCACTACTATGGAGGGCGATACAACTAATTATTACCTTTTCAGAAGATTGAAAGATAGTGCTATAAAAATCTCTTCAATTGCTAGAGGAATTGCTATTGGTGATGAATTAGAATATACTGACGAACTCACTTTAGGAACTGCCTTATCTAGTAGAATGCCCTATGAAAACTCCTTAGTAAAATAGTTAGAATTTCTTTTCTTTTCTTAATTTTGCCAAAAATTTAAAAGATTATGGCTAGAGTAGAATTGATAATGCCCAAAATGGGTGAGAGTGTTTCGGAAGCAACTATAATTTCTTGGACTAAGGAAGTTGGTGAAATGGTTGAGCTAGATGAAACTATTGTTGAGATAGCTACTGACAAAGTAGATTCTGAAGTACCTTCAACTCATGAAGGGAAATTAGTAGAAAAATTATTTGAACCAGATGATGTTGTACAAGTTGGTGAACCATTTGCTATATTAGAAACTGAGGGTGGAGAGGATGCTCCTACAGCAATTGAAACAGCTGCTCCTGTTGCAACCAAAGCAGTTGAACAAGCAGTAACACAAACAATTGAAAACAATACAACTACCATTAAAAATGATGGTGAAAGGTTCTATTCTCCATTAGTAAGAAGCATGGCTTCTGAAGAGGGAATAGAAATGGCTGAATTAGAAACTATTACAGGTACAGGAAAAGAAGGAAGAGTAACAAAGTCGGACATGGTTTCTTATTTAAAAACTAGAGGATCAGCACCTGCTGCAGCTCCAGTTAAAACTGAAACTAAAAAAGCTGCTCTTGCACCTAAAACAGCTGCAACAGCACATACTCCAGTAGATGTTCCTAATACAGGTGGTACTGAGATTGTAGAAATGGACAGAATGAGAAAACTTATTTCTGCTCATATGACTATGTCAAAACAAACTTCAGCACATATTACTTCTTTTGTTGAGGCCGATATGACAAATATTGTAAACTGGAGAAATTCAGTAAAAGCTGACTTTAAAAAGAGAGAAGGACAAAACATTACCTTCACTCCTATTATTATTGAAGCAATGGCAAAGGCCGTTAAGGATTTTCCTATGATTAATGTTTCTGTTGATGGAACAAACATTCATATTCATAAAAATGTAAACATTGGTATGGCTGCTGCTTTACCAGATGGAAACCTTATTGTACCTGTTATTAAAGGAACTCAAAACAAAAATTTAATAGGCATTACTAAAGCCGTAAATGATCTAGCAGTTCGATCAAGAGGTGGTCAGTTAAAGCCAGATGATATTCAAGGAGGTACAATTACCATGACCAATGTAGGTACTTTCGGTAATTTAATGGGAACTCCTATTATCAACCAACCTCAAGTAGCAATTTTAGCTTGTGGTGTTATCAAAAAGAAACCTGTAGTTTTAGAAACTGCTGAAGGAGATGTTATTGCAATTCGTCACATGATGTTCTTATCTTTATCTTACGACCATAGAGTTGTTGATGGAGCTTTAGGAGGACAATTTGTAAGAAGAGTTGCAGACTACTTAGAACAGTTTGACAAAAATACTATTGTATAATTATTAATTAACAATAGCTAAAGCCTCAAGTTTTCTTGGGGCTTTTTTTATACCTTTACATAATGAATTTAAAACTAGAAAAACCTATTGTATTCTTTGATTTAGAAACAACAGGAGTGCAAGTAGCTAAGGATAGAATTGTGGAGATTTCTATCTTGAAAGTATTCCCAAACGGAAATAAAGAAAGTAAAACTTGGTTGGTAAATCCTACTATTCCTATTCCTGCAGTAACAACAGCAATACACGGAATATCAGATGAAAAAGTAGCAAACGAACCTACTTTTGAAGCACTTGCTGAGGAAATTTCTGATATGATTCATAATTGTGACTTAGCAGGTTTTAATTCTAATAAATTTGACATCCCTTTATTGGCTGAAGAGTTTTTGAGGGTAAATATTGATTTTGACATGGAAAACAGAAAAGCTGTTGACATTCAAAACATATTTCATAAACTAGAACAAAGGACCTTAGTTGCTGCTTACAAATTTTACTGTGATAAGGACTTGACAAATGCACATTCAGCTGAAGCTGATACATTAGCTACTTATGAAATTTTATTAGCACAAGTAGATAAATATGATGAACTAGAAAGCAATGTAGATTTTCTTTCTGAATTTTCACAAAGAGGTGGGAAGTTTGCTGATATGGCTGGCTTTGTTCGTTTTAATGATAAAGGAGAAGAAGTATTAAGTTTCGGAAAATACCGTGATGTAACCTTAGCACAAATTTGGAAAGATAATCCTGGATATTTCTCTTGGATTAACCAAGCTGATTTTCCTTTATACACCAAAAATGTGATGCGTAATTTTGCAACCAAAATGAAATTACAAAAAAAGTTTAATTCCTAGATATGAAGATTATTTGTATTGGTCGTAATTATGTAAATCATGCCAAAGAATTAGGCAATGCTATTGCTAGTGAACCCTTATTTTTTTTAAAGCCTGATACAGCAATACAACCTAAAGGTCACCCCTTCTTTATTCCCTTTTTCTCTAATGACATTCACTATGAGGTAGAATTAGTAGTAAGAATAAATAAAACCGGGAAGCATATTAAAGAGCGTTTTGCACACACATACTACTCCCAAATTGGCTTAGGAATTGATTTTACTGCTCGTGATATTCAACAGGAATGCAAAGCAAAGGGCCTACCTTGGGAAAAAGCAAAAGGCTTTGATGGTTCAGCACAAATCAGTAGAACTTTTATTGATAAATCTGATTTGGATTTAGAGAACATTACTTTTAGTTTAAAGAAGAATGATAAGCAAGTACAACTAGGAAACAGCAAAGATATGTGCTTTAACTTTGATACAATTATTACTCACATCTCTAAGTTTTATACTTTAAAAATTGGAGACTTAATTTATACTGGAACCCCTGAAGGAGTTGGGCAAGTAAAAGCTGGGGATAAATTAAATGGGTTTATTGGAGAACAGGAAATGTTTAAGGTAGTTATAAAGTAAATTATTCAACTATAATTCTTTTCTCTACTGTTCCATCATCATAGATGTAAAACAGAGGTTGATTTGTTTGTTTTGTTTCTCTTCCTAATAGGCCTGTTACTTTAAGAAGTTCTTTGTTTGTAGTGTGTTCTTGTACTGCAGATGGAGAACAATTAGTGCTAAAATAGTGTTGTGGGTCTATATTGGCACTAGCTACTAATAAATTATCTGTTGACCAAGTTGCATCATCCACATTGATACAATATAATGAAGGGTTCCCTTGACAAAATACATAATAGCTACCTATAGAGCCAAGCCACTCCCAATTTAGATTATTACCATTTCTTAAATCTAGACTTATGAGGTGATTATTTATACAATATAATTTTTTTAAAACAATATTAGTGCTTAGGTTAAGGCTTGTTAGGTAATTATCACTACACAACAATTCGATCAAAAAAGAATTTTGACTTACATCAAGGCTTGTGAGATTATTATCATTACACCATAAATTAGTTAAAGCAGTAGCACCACTTACTTCAAGGCTTGTTAGTTGATTCCCCATACAATGCAATTCATCTAAAGCAGTGAAGCTACTTACATCAAGGCTTGTGAGTGTATTATTTTGACACCACAACTGAGTTAAAGCAGTAGCGCCGCTTACATCAAGGCTTGTGAGTTGATTATCGGTACAAAATAATAATGTTAAGGCATTGTTATTACTTACATCAAGAATGCTTAGTTGATTACTTTGACAACGCAAATAAATTAAAGCAGTATTATTACTTACATCAAGACTGCTCAGTTGATTACTTTTACAACTCAAATAAATTAAAGCAGTATTATTACTTACATCAAGGCTCGTTAATTGATTGTCACTACAATTCAAAGTATTTAAAGCAGTATTTTGACTTACATCAAGGCTTGATAGTAAATTTCCCAAACACCACAACTGAGTTAAAGCAGTAAAGTCTTCAATACCTGTTAAATCAGAGATATTCATACTATTACAATTAATAGTGCCATTAAAGGCGGTTGCTTCACTTACTTGTATCTCAGTATCTCCATTAGTGTTAATAGCTGTATTGCCAACTAAATATGCTTTAAAGTTAGCATCAGGTATATAAACCTGCCCAAACCCAATCATAGGTAAGCAAAGTAATATAAGTAGTAGTTTTTTCATTGTTAATCTATTGTTTTAATAGTTTCTTCATTTATTCTATAACTATTCTTTTCTCCACAGTACCATCATCATAAAAATAAAAAAGAGGAGTATGCTTTTTAAAAGAAGTTTCTTGACCTAAAAAATCTATAATCTTCTCTACTTTCTTCATACTATTGTTATCATTTATTCCCGTCATATTACAAGCAGTTTGACAATCAGCAAGTAAAGAATACTGCCCATTCCCTGTTCCAGGGTCTTGACAATTCCCATTTACACAATCCCAAGTAGGCGTTATTACACAAGCGGTATTACAATCAGCAAGTGAACTATAAGTTCCCTGTCCGGTTCCTGATTCATAACATCCTGTTACAAGATCACAATCCCAAGATGCAGCAAAGCCAGTTACACTAAAATCATCAAACCAAAATTTATCACTTCTGGTAATTGTGTACTTACAGTATACACCAAAATAATCAGAAGATAAAATACTATTATCAAAGGCCGTTCCTTGTGTAAAAAAAATGCCAGTAGTATCCAAAAAAAGTTCCCAATTACCAACGACATCTCTTGTTACCTTTATGCTAACATCAGGGTTATTACTTACCAATCCAGGAGAACCATCTATAATTTTATTACTGTTTGTTCCTGTTTGGGTGTATAAACTAATATCATCAATATTTCCACTTTGCCCGCCAATCTTTACATACATCCCATTTAGCGGTCCGCTCAAATCAATCATATCAGATGCTAAATATACTTTAGCAAAATTATTTGTGGATGGCGAAAAATCCAACCTTACACTAAATATCCATTCACCATTTATGATTGCTTGGCTTTGCGTAACTAAAGAAGAAATACTAGCAGCAGTATCGTTTAAGTGCAAACTAAAGTTTGTATCCACCTCAAAACGACCCACATCACCCATCCAACTAGGGGTGTTTGTAAAATCCCCATCCGAAAAGTAATCAGTAAACTGCCCAAAACCAAACATTGGAAAAGCAATTAATATAAGTAGTAGTTTTTTCATTTAATAAAACAAATGCATTTTTTCTTTTTTCCTCCATCCTGCCCTACTGCTATAATCTGCAAAATAGATAATCACATCAGATTGTGAAGCATAGTCCACAAAAAATATTTTCTTGTCTGCCCTACTTGCATAATCTACAAAAAACCAATTTCCATCATTATCCCCTGCACGGCTTTCATAAGCCACTTTGTAAACTGTTAAATCAGCCCTGCTTTCATATTCAGCAACAAATACTTTTACATCAGCTTGGCTGGCGTATTCAACCGAGAATACCTTTTGTGCCTTTGTAATGCTAGCAAAAAGTAAAAAAACAAATAATATCGATATCTTTTTCATAGGGTAAACTTACAAAAAATAAAATACATTTTTTATCAATTCATCAACTTACAAAATCAGCACTTTATTTCTATATTTGCCAACTTTAAAACACATTATTATAAAATGACACAAGTTTCAGACCGATTAAACCGATTAGCAGAATCAGCAACGCTAGCAATGGCACGAATGAGCCGTGAACTAAAGGACAAAGGACATGATGTAATTGCCTTAAGCCTTGGTGAACCTGATTTTGATACTCCTGATTTCATAAAAAAAGCAGCCAAAAAAGCAATAGATGATAATTTTTCTCACTACACACCAGTACCTGGTTTACCTGAGTTAAGAAATGCTATTGTTACCAAATTCAAAAGAGATAATAAATTAAACTATACAGTTGATCAAATTGTAACTTCTACTGGAGCAAAGCAATCCTTAGCCAATGTTTGTTTGAGTTTACTAAACCCTGGTGATGAGGTACTTTTACCTTGTCCTTACTGGGTGAGTTATGCTGAAATCATAAAGCTAGCTGAAGGTGTTCCGGTTGAAGTTCCTTCAACAATTGATAGTGATTTTAAGGTTACTCCTGAAGAATTGGAAGCTGCAATTACACCAAACACAAAACTATTGATGTTCAGTTCGCCTTGTAACCCAAGCGGAACGGTTTACACAAAACAGGAATTAGAAGCGATTGCTAAAATGTTGGGGAAATATCCTGATATTTATGTTATTGCTGATGAAATATATGAGCATATCAATTTTACTGAAGGGCACTTTTCAATGGGTACAATCCCTAGTATGAAAGATAGAACGATAACCGTAAATGGAGTATCTAAAGGATATGCTATGACGGGTTGGCGTGTTGGCTTTATTGGCGCTCCACTCTGGATAGCAAAAGCATGTAATAAAATTCAAGGGCAAATTACTTCAGCAACTTGTGCTGTTGCACAAAAAGCTGCTGAAGCTGCCATGATTGCTGACCCAAAAGAAGTTACGACTGAAATGAAAGCTACTTTCCTAAAAAGGAGAGATATGATACTAAAGGAACTAAATAATATTAAAGGAATTAAATGCAATATTCCTCAAGGAGCATTTTATGTTTTCCCTGATGTGAGTTATTATTTCGGAAAATCTGACGGCACAAACACCATAAATAATGCCAATGATTTCTGTATGTATTTACTGAACAATTGCCATGTTGCTTTTGTAGCTGGTGATGCCTTTGGAAATCCGGAATGTGTTAGAATTTCTTATGCAGCAGCAGATGAGAAATTGATGGAAGCAATGGTAAGAATTAAGCAACAATTAGCAAAATTAAATTAATGGATTTCAATACACTATTTCAAGAGTTCAGCAATAAAAAAGTGCTCATTGTTGGTGACGCTATGATTGACACCTATATGTGGGGGGAAGTTAACCGTATGTCGCCAGAAGCTCCTGTACCAGTTGTTGAAGTTCAAAAACACGAAAACCGACTTGGAGGTGCGGCCAATGTTGCTCTTAACCTAAAAGCTCTTGGAGCAACTCCTATCCTATGTTCAGTAGTAGGAACAGGAAATAGAGGGATTCTTTTTAAAGAACTAATGGATGAATCTAACCTTTCAACAGTAGGGATTCTTTCTACTAACAAAAGAAAAACAACTATAAAAACTAGAGTAATTGCTGAAAACAAACACCAATTACGAATTGATGAGGAAGAAACCCACCCTATCCAACAAGCTAAAGAATTCTTGAAACTTACCGAAAGTTTAATGGCTGATATTGATGTTATTATTTTACAGGATTACAACAAAGGGGTGCTTACTCCTGAAGTAATTGAAGGAGTAAT
The DNA here is from genome assembly GCA_047617145.1 of Thalassomonas sp. Taxonomy (GTDB): domain Bacteria; phylum Bacteroidota; class Bacteroidia; order Flavobacteriales; family BACL11; genus UWMA-0277. Next base: position 9,863 of record JBLGCF010000035.1, read on the forward strand.
AGCTGATGCAAACCAAAAAGGAATTCCAACCATAGTTGATCCTAAAAAACAGAATTTTAATTCTTATAAAAACTGTACAATATTCAAACCCAACTTAGCTGAAATAAAAGCAGGAATGAATATTGAGTTTGATGCTAATAATGTTGCTGAGATTGAAAAAGCTTCAGCTGAATTACGCACACAACTTGCTGCAAAAGGAGTTTTACTTACTTTATCAGAAAGAGGGATATGCATTAACTCTGAAAAAGAATTCAAACATACCCCTGCCTTTAAGTGCAACATTATTGATGTTTCTGGGGCTGGAGATACCGTTATTTCTGTCGCTTCTTTATGTTTAGCTTCAGCAGTGGACTACACTGAACTTTCCGTACTATCAACACTAGCAGGAGGAATAGTTTGTGAGCAGGTTGGTGTTGTGCCAATCAATAAAGAAAAACTACTTACTGAGGCAATAAAACAAATCAATTAATGGCAAAAGTTACTCCTTACAACACCACAGAAGGAAAGAAAAAGCAAGTAACTAAAATGTTTGATAACATTGCTGGAAGTTATGATTTTTTGAATCATACTTTATCCTTAGGAATGGATAATATTTGGCGTAAAATTGCCATTAAAAAACTAACAAATAATCCTACTACTATACTTGACATTGCTACAGGAACTGGGGATTTTGCAATTAGTGCAAGTAAGTATACAAAAGCTACTATTACAGGCATTGACATTTCACAAGGAATGTTAGATGTTGGGATTAAAAAAATTGCTAAAAAAGAACTTGCAGATAGAATTAAATTACAACTTGCTGACTCAGAAAACTTGCCTTTTAAAGATAGTAGTTATGATGCAATAACAGCAGGTTTTGGAGTGCGTAATTTTGAAGACCTAAACAAAGGGTTATCGGAAATGCACAGGACTTTAAAAAAGGGAGGAATAGTAGCTATACTAGAGCCTTCTGAACCAAGCAGCTTTCCTTTAAAACAGTTATACAATTTGTATTTTCATCATATTTTGCCTTTTATTGGAGGTATTATTTCAAAAGATAAAAATGCTTACGCCTACTTACCTGATTCTGTTTCTGCTTTTCCTTCAGGAAAAGATTTCTTAGTTGAATTAGAAAAAACAGGGTTTAAAAACTGCAAGCACATTCCGCTTACCTTGGGAATTGTTTCCTTATATATTGCAATAAAATAATATCCTTATCGTTTAGGGGCTGAATGCAAAAACAAATTAAATATTTTATTCTTTTA
>JBLGCF010000036.1:0-10385 GCA_047617145.1 Thalassomonas sp.
TTTAAAAATGTATTTTTGTCAAAAATTATTTTCTATGAATAAAGTAGTGTTTTTTGCAATTGCAATTGTCTTAGTTAGTTTTCTTTCGTCTTGCGCTCTTTATCCTGAGCAATGTCCAGGCGTTGCTATAGTTGAATCTCCTGTTTCACCAGCTTAATACATAATTCTTGGAAAAACAAGAGAAAATAAAAAAGCCTAAATGGCTAAAAGTAAAGCTGCCTACTGGCAAGGCTTACAAGAATGTAAGAGGCATTACTAAAGCACATGATTTGCATACCATTTGCGAAAGTGGAAATTGCCCAAATATGGGGGAATGTTGGGGGGCTGGTACGGCTACCTTCATGATTTTAGGAAATATCTGTACGCGTTCCTGTGGTTTTTGTAATGTCATGACTGGTCGTCCGTTAGCGGTTGATATTTTGGAACCTAAAAAAGTAGCGCGATCCATTAAATTAATGGAAGTAAAGCATGCCGTTATTACCTCTGTTGATCGTGATGATTTGAAAGATGGAGGGGCTAGTATTTGGGTAGAAACAATCAATGAAATACGAAAAGAAAACCCTAAGACAACAATGGAAACTTTAATTCCTGATTTTAAAGGAAGATTAAAAGATATTCAACCTATTATTGATGTGGCCCCTGAAGTAGTTTCGCATAACATGGAGACCGTAAGAAGATTGACTAAAAAAGTGAGAATTCAAGCGAAATACGATAGGAGTATGGATACTTTAAGATTCTTGCATGAAGGCGGTATTAAAACTAAATCAGGGATTATGCTTGGTTTGGGTGAAACTGAAGCAGAAGTAATTGAAACTATGCACGATTTAAGGCAAGTTGGTGTTTCAGTTATGACTATTGGGCAGTATTTGCAGCCTTCCAAAAAACACCTGCCAGTAATTGAATTCATTCCCCCCGAACAATTTGATAAGTATAAGGAAATTGGTCTTTCTCTTGGGTTTCAGTATGTTGAAAGTAGTCCTTTGGTGCGTTCCTCTTATCATGCTGAAAAGCATATTCACTAGTAATTCAGTAATTTTTTTATTTTTATGTAAGATGTTGTCTATTGATAGATAATCGTTATATTTGTTTCCTGAAATTTTAAACAAATTCATTCGATATGAAAAATAGATTTTTACCCTTAATTTTTGCTTTTTTAGCAGTTACTTCAGTAAATGCACAAAAGTGTGGTACTTATGATGGTTATTTGGAAAAACAAATACAAAATTACCCTGAGTTTTATCAAGAGTTGGAAGAGAAAAACCAAGCACTTGAGGATGCAAATAAAAAAGCACTAAAAAGCTTAACAGCCTACAAGACTGAGAGTGGAAAAAAGATTATACCTGTAGTTGTTCATAATATTTATAGTGGGTCAGGGGGCTATCTTTCTGATGCAGTTATTCAAGATGCTATAGATGTATTAAATGATAATATTAATGGGCAGTCTGCAATATTATTGGAGATGTATCAGAATCAATATGTGAAAACTCCAGATATTTTTGCTGCAGTAAGAGGGGTTGCAAATGTGGAATTCAGATTGGCAAAACTTACACCTAGTTGTGAAACTTGTACTCCTGAAGCAACAACAGGTATTGTAAGGATTCAAACTGATATAACTTCTGCAGGTTCTGATGGGCCTGATCCTGTTAAAGAATTGAGCTATTGGAATTCTTACCAATATCTAAATATTTGGACGGTACCTTCATTTTCACAACCAGGATTACTAGGATATGCACAATTTCCTGCTTCAGGATTTATGTCTACAGATGGTGTGGTTTTATTGGCAAGTCAAATGGGAAGCACTTCATCTTCTACTTTAACTCATGAAGTTGGTCACTGGTTAGGCTTAAGGCATATTTGGGGTGATGCAGAATGTGGAGATGATAATATTAAAGATACTCCTTCTCATAGATATGATAATAATGGAGCTTCAGAATCTTCTCCAACACCTAATGGTCATCCTAGGCCAACTCCAGCTATTTTTCCTTATCATGTTGGCTTGGCACCCCCTGCAGGTCAAACTGGGGCATGGGGTTGTGTTGCTGACTCTTTAAATCCTGCTGGAGAAATGTTTATGAATTATATGGATTATACTACTGATGAGTACACAACTATGTTTTCTGTTGGTCAGATTGAAGTCGCTAATATTACTCTTGAAGGAGAAACAGATGAAGCTACAGGTGTTTCAGGAATAGGTTTCAGAGAATATATGTGGTCAGCTGAAAATATTGCATCTACTGGTACTTCTGATGGATATATTGATTTGGGTAATGATTGTAGTACTCAATATGATTTCTTTGAGAGAAATGAGAGATTTTCTGTTTGTGTAGGTACTGAAAGTTGGTTAAATTCTAATTCTAAAGCAATTCCTTTTGATGTTACAACTGCAACTTGGGATTTTGGTGATGGAAATGTAGAAACTTCAGATTACTTATCTGCTTTAGGACACTATAAAAAACATACCTATGCAAACGCAGGAAAATACAATGTTACTTTTACTGTAGACTATAATGAGGTTCGTGAGGTAAGAGTTGTTGATATGAGTGATTTAGATCCTTCATATGACTCATTAAGTACTGAAGTAAGTACTTTAATAATGCAGAGTGCTTATGACACAGTATTGTCCGAAATGGGAGCTACTAATATTACAATCCATGTTGATTCTAATGGTTATAGTCTTAATTCTTTTTGGAAAAGAAATCAAAGTAATACAGATAGTATTTTAGATGCATCAATTATTAATACTTTAGAATTTGATTCTATTGTTAGTGTGTTAATTTATGTTGATAGTACAAGCTTGTCTACAACTGATTTAGCAATGTTAAGTGCGGCTGATTCTTCTTGGAATGATTATGTGACTGAAGGCTATTTAGACACGATTGTGGATTATAGTTTTTCATACAATGATACTACTGTCTTAAATATATTGACATTTATTGATAGCACCTATTTATCAACTGCTGATTCTCTTTGGTTATCAGCTGCTGATTCTTCTTGGAGTGTTGATGGAATGTTAAATACTACTGATTCGATAAGAATTTATTTTGCGCAATTTAATACTGATTCAATTGTAACATTATCAGTAAATATTGATAGTACTTCATTGTCACCTCAGGATTCTTTAATGTTTACTACTGCCGATAGTGCATGGAGTATTCAGTCTGTTATTGGAGGTATAGATACTTTGAGAACTTATTATGGACAATTTAATTACTACTCTTATGAAGGGTATTATGCTGATACCCTTTTTTATAGAGGAGAATTAGAAAGTACAACTTATATTGGGTATTATAAGTCATCATGTACATCAACTACAGTAAAAGAAAATTACATTACTATAGGTGAGGATCAGGGTTCAAATACTGCATTTCCTTATGCGTATAGTTTTGAAAGTGAGAATGAATTGAATGCTGATTGGGTGTTGACTCAGCCACAAAGTATAGATAATGAATGGGATTTTAACTCAACAGTAAATACTGTATGGGAATGGACAAGTAAGGCTTCTAATGCAGGTAATGCATCCATTATGGTAAATAGAGATAACTTAGCAATTGGCTCAACTGAGATTATATCTCCTGCTTATGATTTGAGTGATCTTTCTGATCCAGCTTTAAAATTCTCTTGGTCAGGAGCAGGTTCTAGCACTAGTCCTGTTAATGAATTAAAAGTAAGTTATTCTGTAACTTGCGGAAAATTATGGCTTCCTTTAGGTACTATTGATGCAATTGAGTCGGCAAATGCTGGAATGTATATTTCAAGCTTTACTCCAAATGCATCTGAATGGATGGATACTGTGATGACAAAATCTCAATTAAAAAATGATAATATCATGTTTAAATTTGAGTATGTAGTTAATGGTAGCTCAAATAACTTCTACCTTGATAATATTATGATTGGGAAGGAAGCTGATCTAATGATAGTTGAAACTGCTACATCAGCAAGAGTTTCAATTTACCCTAACCCTACTGATGGGCAAGCATTTATTGAACTTAATAATTTAGCTGACAAAAATGTGGATGTTAAATTAGTAAATATCTTAGGTGCTGAAATTATGCATTTATTCAGTGGTGATGTAGTAAGTAACTATTATATGATTAATGATATTGATTTATCTCACCTTGAAACAGGAATCTATTTTGTTAAGGTTGTTGCTGGTGGAGATGTAATTATGACAGATAAACTAATTCTGAAATAGTCAACAAATAAATATAATAAAAAAGCCATCAGAAATGATGGCTTTTTTATTTGCTATAATTTTTTGGTTCTACTTAATATTATAAACCTTTAAGTTAAGGTTTCCTGATTCAAGCACAGCATAAGTAAAGTGTTGTAGCCAATCCCCTGTATTGATATATTTAGCTTTGTCATCAACCTTTAACTCGAGTGGTAGGTGTCTGTGCCCGAAAACATAATAGTCAACAGGCTTTAGTTTTTGTTGCTCTTGACAATACCCGAAAAGGATTTCTTTTTCATTACTAATAAAATTAGCTTCTTCTCCACTTTTTCGGCTACCTCTGCTCCAAGTATGAGCAATTGTAAGCGCCAAGTTAGGATGCAAACGAGCAAAGACCCATTGACATACTTTGGAAGTAAATATTTTCCTTAGTAGTTTGTATAAATAGTCGCCATCTCCTAAGCCGTCACCATGACCAACAAATAGTTTTTTATTCCCTTCTTCAATTATAATATTTCTATGATGTATGCTAACGCCAATTTCGGTTTCTAGGTAGTCTTTCATCCATAAATCATGGTTGCCGACAAATAAGTGTACTGGCGTTCCATTATCCGTTAGGTTGGCAATTTTACCTAGTAAACGCACAAACCCTTTTGGGACTACTGTTTTGTATTCGAACCAGAAATCAAAAATATCGCCTACTAAATAAATAGCTTTAGCATCTTTTTCTATCTCAGTGAGCCATTGTACAATTAGCTTTTCTCTTTTATGACTTTCTTCAAGGTTAGGACTCCCTAAATGGAAGTCAGAAGCAAAATATATTTTGTCTTTTATCAAAATTATTTTTCTAGTTCAGTTCTTAGTAATTGGTTTGCCAATTTTGGATCGGCTTGTCCTTTGGATAGTTTCATTACCTCTCTCATAAATAAGCCAATCAGTCCTTTTTTACCTTCTTTGTAGGCGATTGCTTTTTCTGGGTATTTTGCTATTGCTTGTGTAATATAATCTCCTAGTGCATCACTATCACTTTCTTGCGCCCAATTATTGTCAGTTGCAATTTTATCAGCTGTATCGTTACAAGTAAGCATTCCAGGAAACACTTTGGATGTTGCTACAGTATTACTTACTTTTCCCTCATCAACAATTTTTATAAGGCTTGCTAGCCTTTCTGGGTTTATGCTGAAATCTGCAATGTTTATTGCTTTTTCATTGAGGTATGATTTTACACTTCCATTTATGAAATTAGCTGCTGACTTGTAGTTTTTAGTATGCTGGCACAATGTGTCAAAATAGAGTGCTATTCCTTTTTCATCAATTAGGATATTGGCATCATATTCCGATAAACCAAATTCAGTGCTAAACTTTTTAAAAAGCTCAGTTGGTAATGGGGGAAGACTTGCTTTTACTTTTGCAATATATTCCTGAGTAACAATAACTGGTTGCAAGTCAGGTTCAGGAAAGTAACGGTAATCATTTGCTTCCTCCTTGTGTCGCATGGAAATGGTGCTGTTGTTGGCAGCATTAAAACTTCTTGTTTCATGACTTACTTCTTTTCCTGCTTCTACTAGCTCTATTTGTCTGTCAATTTCAAATTCAATAGCGCGCACTACATTTCGGGTAGAGTTCATGTTTTTCACCTCTACCTTGGTGCCAAATTCTGTAGCTCCCTTTAACATTACTGAGATATTAGCATCACACCTTAATGAACCTTCCTCCATATTCCCATCACAGATGTCAAGGTAACGAACTAGTTTTCTTACTTCATTTATGTATTGATAGGCTTCATCTGACGAGCGTACATCAGGTTCGGAAACCACCTCAATTAAGGGAACGCCAGCCCTGTTCAAATCCACTAAAGTATGGAAAGGGTCTAAATCATGAATTGATTTTCCTGCATCCTCCTCCATGTGGATTCTAGTAATTTTTATTGTCTTTGGGTTGCCTTGAGCATCTTTTACATGTATCGTACCTCCATTGCAAATAGGGGTAGTGTCCTGTGTTATTTGGTATCCTTTTGGTAAATCAGCATAAAAATAATTTTTACGTGCGTATTCATTCCTTTCTCTTATGTCAGAACCAACAGCAATTCCCATTCTCACAGCATATTCAATTACTTTTGAATTACTTCTTGGTAATGTTCCTGGGTGTCCTAAGGATATTACTGATGTTTTTGTGTTGGGTACTGCCCCATAAATATTCTCATCAGAAGAATAGGCTTTTGTTTTTGTTAGTAATTGAGCGTGAACCTCTAAACCAATTACAACTTCATATTTGTCTCTTAAACTCATTATTCAAATAATACTTTTCCTGACTCTATTAAAGCTCCTTTTTTATTTAGGGTGTAAAAATACAAACCATTACTCAATCTTCCTCTGTTAATTGTAGTTTGATTTGAGTTAATTTCCTGGCCCATTACTTTGGCTCCTAAACTATTATATAAGGAGAAATTATCAGCATTTGTGTTATTAATTGTAAACTGATTTGTTGCAGGATTTGGGTAGAAATTATGCGTCAATTTATTTTCAATTATTGCTGTAGGCGTTCCGCACTCAAAAATATAAAGTCCAGTTTGCATGTCAGAAACAATAATATTCCCTGAAGGTAAATAAGGATAAACACCCCAAGCTCCTTTGTAGGAGGCATGGCTATTAGGAGCATAAGTATCATATTCCCAAGTTTGAACAGGGTTGCTTGGGTCAGAAATATCAAAAACCCTTAAGCCATCATGGTAATAAGGAATGTATGCTAAATCTCCTTTTATAATTCCATTATGTGCCATTGACAGAGAATCAACTCCCGAATTAAAAGTAGATAAAACTGAAATATTACTTAAGTCAGCAACATCTAGTATTTTCACATCATAACCATGGTTTTCATCTTGCATAATATATAGTGTTCCATCATCATTTAGCCAACCTGAATGATTGTACCCAGCATCACGATAAGAAGTAAATGTTGCTAGTTGTGTAGGTTGGTCTCCCATAGCATTTACCATAGAAAAATCCATTACTCTTAAGCCTTGGTTTCCACAATTAAGATAAGCCGTATCATTCCTAACAAAAGCATCATGTACATGCCCTACGGCATTGTAAGAATAGATTAGTGTTGGGTTTGTTGGTACATGTAAGTCGTAAACATCCATTGCAGAATTAGAAGCGCAAGCATATAATTTTGCAGTAGCTGTGTCAATGTAGATGTTATGTGATTTTGTGAAAAGTGCATTGGAATCGTAAACCGTGTTTACTGAAGTTGGTAAGTTGGATATATCAATAATTTGTAGGGTTGATAAACTTCCCTCATCACATACTACATATAAGTATCCTTCAAAATCATGATAATCTCTATGGATTACCCCTCCACCGGTATAAGCCCCTGCTACAAAAGCAACTTCCGTACTGTTTACTGGGTCGGTAACATCAAAAAAGTGCGTTCCTGCAGTTGAGCCAATAATTGCTATTTCTCTGTCATTAACGACCATCCCCCAGCATTCGTTATAAGTATTGTCATATGCCCATGAGCCAACTAGTGTTGTGTCTTGCCAATGGAATAAAAGATTAGCAGTTTGTTGTGCATTACTATTTATGTTAAGGAGTGAGATGCTTAAAAGTAGGATAATTTTTCTCATCATATTGAGGTTATTAGTTCTTTAATAATTAGGGTTAGTTTTGGTTCAGCTACTTCTGATACTTTTTGTATTTCTTCATGAGTTACCTTTTTTATTTTTCCAGGGACTCCAAGGTCAGTAATTACGGACATAGCAAAACAAGGGATATCCATATGGCGAGCAACAATTACTTCAGGTGCAGTGGACATTCCTACTGTATCACCACCAATAATGCGCATGTATTTATACTCAGCTGGAGTTTCCAAAGTAGGGCCTGTTAAAGCAATGTAAACTCCTTTTTGTAAAGGAAGATTATTTGCTTTTGCTACTGCTTCAGCTTTTGCAATTAAGGTAGGACAGTAAGGCTCGCTCATGTCTGGGAATCTTGGTCCTAGTTCAGCAATATTTTGTCCTATTAACGGGTTCGGAATTAGGTTGATGTGATCGCTCAATATCATCAAATCACCTACTGCATAGTTAGGGTTTACACCACCGCTAGCATTAGAAACAATTAGGTTTTTGATTCCAAGTAATTTCATTACTCGTACAGGAAAAGTAACTTTTTCCATAGTATATCCTTCATAAAAATGAAATCGACCTTGCATAGCAACTACTTGTTTCCCTCCCAAGTTTCCAAAAATCAATCGACCTGAATGTCCTTCAACTGTTGAGAGCGGAAAGTTAGGAATGTCTTCATAAGAAATGGAATGTTCAATCTCAATTTCATTCACTAAACCACCAAGTCCTGTCCCTAGTATTATGCCTACTTGAGGATTGTATTTTGTTTTATTTTGTAAGAATTCTGATGATTCTTTAATTTTTTGCAACATAATTTTTTAACTGTTTTTCAAATTTTTCTTTGTCTTCAAAATCAATTTCTATGCGAAGATAGTACACATTTGCTGTGCCAAATTCCTTCTCAAAAACTCTTAATTTTGTAGCGTCTTTTTCGGTGGTCAAGATAAGTTTTTTTGCACTACTATCCTTATTGTATTTGCTTAAGATATTTGCAATGTCATTAGGGGTGTAATTATGGTGGTCAGCAAACTTTAGGTGCTTTACTTTATGTCCTGCATTTTGCAAGTAATCAAGTAGTGGGATGGGGTTTACTATTCCGCTTACTAAAGTAATGCTGTATTTTTGATCTGAAGTAAATTCCTTATTTGTGCTTATGCACCTCCAAGTGCAGTAGTTAATGTGTGAGAAATAAGCTTTTTGATGAGCGAAAAGGTGGAGTCTTTCTAGCATTCCCTTTTTTAAAGTTGGGTTGATATTCTCGGGTGTTTTACTAAAAACGATTGCATTTGCTCTTTCTGCTCCTTTTTTGCTTTCCCTTAAATTACCAACTGGCATAAGGGAGTCCTTATAGTAAGGCGAAGAGTAGGGAGTGATGAGAATATTAAATCCTGCTTTTAACCATCTGTGCTGATAGCCATCATCTAAAAGTATGACTTCTGTTTCAGGAAATTCTTTCAGGATATGTTTTACTCCTTTATTCCTATTTTTTTCTACTAGAACTAAGCAATCAGGGTTGTTTTGTTTTAGTTGTAAAGGTTCATCTCCTACTTCTGATGGCTTGCTTGTGCTTTCAACAATTTGTAAGTTGCTTGTTTTTCGGCCATATCCTCTGCTGAGGATAGCAACTTTGTAGTTGTTTTGCAGTAAATTAATTAGGTATTGAGTGTGGGGTGTTTTCCCTGTTCCTCCTACTGATAAATTGCCAATACATATGATGGGTATATTATAGGTTTTTGATTTAAAAATTCCATAGTCGAATAACAAATTACGGATGGCTGTAATGCTACCGTAAACGAATGATAATGGAAAAAGTAAATAACGCATAGGGCAAAGATAAGATTTAGATTTGAGATACTAGAAGTTAGGGATTAGACTTTGTTTTGTACTTTTGAAAAATGAATATTAAACAGATAACTAATTTTTTAGAGAGCTATGCTCCACTGGAATATCAAGAAAGTTATGATAATTGCGGATTAATTATTGGTGATGCCAATACTAAAGTTAAGGGTGCGCTTATTACCTTGGATTGTACTGAAGCAATAATTGATGAGGCACTCGCAACAGGTTGCAACTTAGTAATTGCTCATCATCCTATTATTTTTGGCGGACTTAAAAAGCTAAATGCTTCTGCTTATATTGAGCGTACGGTTATTAAAGCAATAAAAAATGACATTGCTATTTACGCTATACATACTAACTTGGACAATGTTCATAATGGGGTAAGTGCTAAAATTGCTGAAAAATTAGGATTAGAAAATTGTAAGATTTTGGCTCCAAAACAAGAGTTAAACACGGATTTAGTAGGTTCAGGTATTATTGGGGAACTTAATGAAGCTGTAGATGCGGTAGGTTTCCTGAAAAATTTAAAATTGACTATGCAAACGGATTGTGTTAGGCATACTCCTTTGGTTAGCAAAACAATTAAAACGGTTGCAGTTTGTGGTGGGAGTGGTAGTTTCTTGTTGAAAAATGCAATAGCTGCAAAAGCAGATATATTTATAACGGCTGATTTTAAATATCATGAGTTTTTTGATGCTGAAAATAAGATTGTTATTGCAGATATAGGGCACTATGAAAGCGAGCAATTTACAA
>JBLGCF010000037.1:0-10299 GCA_047617145.1 Thalassomonas sp.
CCAGACACCTTCTTTACGGCTGTATACTCCTTCTTCAGTGTATTTGTATTGGCCTTCATGTTCAACTTGCCCGTTCCTATAGTAGGTTTTTGAGTTGCCAATCAGTTTCCCATTTTTATAGTTTAAGCTAGTTTTTATTGCCCAGGCACCATAATCATGAAAGTACATACAAGCGCCATTTCGTACCCCATCAGTATAGTTTATGATGGAAAGCAATCTCCCACTTTTGTAATATTCTCGTTTTTTTTCTGTTTGCGAAAAAGCAAATAGAGGAACTATGCATAAGAGTAGGAATATCTTTTTCATATATAAATAACTTGTTTAGAATTCATTTATTGCCCTTTGTATGTATTCGTCTTCAGTACTTAGGATACTATAGTACACATCATTGTCCCAAAGGTTACGGCATGTAGTTGCTTTTAGTAAGTTGCTGAAGTAAGTCTTTTCGGTTGTTCCTAATTGCAAGTTAAAGTCAGCATCTTTTTGGGCTACAAAAGCTGTGTATTGCAAGTAGATAGCTTTCGCACTAATTTGCTGGGGGCTATTAATATTTTCCTTTTTGTACTGTTCACTTTGCTTTAAACAGAACTCATTTATCCAGCCTTTGCTTACCATTCTATTTATCTGCAGGTAGTTTACTGTACTATCTCTTTCTATTGTTATGTCTGGGCTAATTCCACCACCACCATATACTGTTCTTCCGTTTTTGGTTGTGTAGGTTAAGCTGTCGGCTTGTTGTGTTGAGGTGTCGTTTCGGGTATATTGTTCTAGGTAATAATCCTTATCATTTTTACCATAATCCTTTTGTATGCACCTACCGGATGGGGTGTAATACCTTTGTGTAGTTAGTCTAATTACCGAGCCGTCTTGCATAGGAATTTGTTCTTGCACGAGTCCTTTTCCGAATGAGCGTCTGCCGATAATTAATCCTCTATCATTGTCTTGTAGGGCACCTGTTACAATCTCGGATGCGGAGGCTGACCCTTCATTAATCAGGGCGATTACTTGCATTTCTTCCAGCTGTCCGTTTCTGGTAGCGAATGTTTCCTCTTTACTTCTGTTGCGTCCTTCTGTGAACACAATTAGTTCTCCATCTTTCAGGAATTCATCACATATCTGGTTGGCAATGTGCAGGTATCCTCCTGGGTTTCCTCTAAAATCTAGGATGAGTTTTTCCATTCCTTGTTGTTGTAGGGAATTTATTTTCTCCATCATTTCGGTATAGGTGGTAGCGGCAAATCGGTTTATTTTAATGTACCCAATTTGGTCTTGTAGCATGATACCAACATCTACACTATATAAGGGTATATCATCTCGCACAATTGCAAAGGGCATCAGTTCGTACTGCCCTCTTCTTTTTATACTTATGTTTACGGTACTTCCTTTTTCTCCTCTGAGGAGTTTTATTACACCTTCATTTTTTATTCCTGTGCTGGCAACATCTTCTTTTTCTACTGCTACTATTCTATCGCCACTTTGTATTCCTAGTTTTTCTGATGGCCCTCCAGAAATTGCTGATACTACAACTATACTGTCTTCTATAATATTGAATTGAACCCCTATTCCGCTAAAGCTTCCTTGCATATCTTCTTCTACTGCTTGATATTTTTTTACGGGTATGTAGGCCGAGTGTGGGTCTAGCTCATTTAAGATAGCATTAATGGTCTTGTCCTCAAAATCAGCTGTGTTTAAAGTATCTACATAATGATTATCTATTAAGTTAAGGATAGCATTTATTTTTCCCTCACCGTTTCCTGTTGGGTTGTTGTTCCTTATACTTCCTATTAGTATTCCACTGCAGATGAGTAGGGCGTAAATTAGGGGTTGTAATTTTTTCATTATAGTTTTTGCTTGTCAAATTCCACTACTTCAACTCCTGCTTCTTTTAGGAAATCAACACCTGAGGTGTCCTTGTATTTATTGATGAATACTAGGCGTTTTATTCCTGCTTGATGCACGAGCTTACTGCAATCCTTGCAAGGTGACATTGTTAAGTATACAGTTGCACCACTACAATCGTGTGTAGAACTTGCCGTTTTTAGGATTGCATTTGCTTCCGCATGTAGCACGTACCAGTATGTTTTTTCATTCTCATCTTCACAACAGTTTTCAAATCCTGATGGAGCACCATTGTACCCATCTGATATTATCATTCCATTTTTAACGATTAGGGCGCCTACTTGTTTGCGTTTGCAGTGGGAAAGCTTTGCCCATTCCAGTGCCATTCTTAGATAGGCTCTATCGTATTTTTCTTGTTTTATGTTGGTCATGTGGTTTTAAAAATAAAAGTGCAAGATACTAAAAAGTCTTTTTATTTCTGATGAGAATTTAGGGATATAAAAAAAGCAGAAACTTATCGTTTCTGCTTTTGTACCCAGAGCCGGGCTCGAACCGGCACGGTTTGCACCATTGGTGTTTGAGACCAACGCGTCTACCAATTCCGCCACCTGGGCATTTTTCGAGCTGCAAAAATATAAGTTTAATACAATTCATCCCCCTATAAACTAAAAAATAAAAACTTTAGTGTATTTAAAGCTGAAAGTGTATATTTGCACCCCTTTTTTAACAAGGTATAACAATGGAAAGACCAATTAAATTTTTTGCAGGAATTAGCACTAAGCACCTAGCTAAGCAAATTGCTAATTCCTTTGGTGTTGAGCTAAATAAGTCTTCAATGGTTGAATTTTCTGATGGGGAGTTCGAACCATCTTTTGATGAAACTGTGCGTGGGGCTGATGTATTTTTAATACAATCTACCACACCTCCATCCGATAATTTGATGGAATTATTGTTAATGATTGATGCAGCAAAAAGAGCTTCAGCAGCTAATATTATTGCTGTAATGCCTTATTTTGGCTATGCTCGTCAGGACAAAAAAGGAAAGCCAAGAGTGCCGATAGGAGCAAAATTAGTTTCTAATTTGCTTACTGCAGCAGGGGTCGATCGTATCATGACAATTGATTTACATGCCGATCAAATTCAAGGTTTCTTTGAGGTGCCTGTTGATCATTTGTACGCTTCCGAGCTTTTTGTTGAAGATATTAAAAGCCTTAACTTACCTAATTTAATCATTGCTTCTCCTGATATGGGAGGTTCTAAAAGAGCAAATGCCTATGCTAAAATCCTGAAATCAGGAGTAGTTATCTGTTATAAGGAGCGTAAAGAAGCAAATGTTATTGGTGATATGAAGGTATTGGGGGATGTTGCTGGGAAGGATGTTGTCATCATTGATGACATGGTGGATACTGCAGGCACACTTACTAAAGCTGCTGATTTAATGATGGCCAATGGAGCAACAAGTGTTCGTGCCTATTGTACACATGGTATCTTATCAGCTACGGCTTACGAAAGGTTGGATGCTTCAAATATTGTGGAATTAGTAATTACAAACACAATTCCTAAAACACATAAAAGTAAAAAAGTAAGAGAAATTTCAGTTGCTGATTTCTTTGCTCAAACAATCAGTTCGCTTGTAAATAATGAGTCCATTTCTGATAAATGGAAAAGCAACCAATAAATAAAGAATTAATAATCAAATTTAAATAAAGATGAAAACACTAGCAATTAACGTAAAAGAAAGACAAAGTGCAGGTAAAACTAGCACAAGAGCGTTAAGAAATCAGGGTAATGTACCATGTGTACTTTACGGGGGAGAAAAGCAAGTGACTTTCTATGCTCATGAAAATGACTTTAGAAAGCTTGTGTACACTCCAGATACTTTTGTAGTTGAATTAAGCATTGATGGCACAGTTACCAGAGCTATTATGCAAGACATTCAATTTCACCCAGTAACGGACAAAATTTTACACATTGATTTCTTAGAAATATTTACTGACAAAGCAATAACAGTTTCAGTTCCAGTAATTTTAGAAGGCGCTTCAATTGGAGTTAAGAATGGAGGTAACTTAATGTTCAGAAGACCAAAAATTATTACGAAAGGTTTAGTAGCTAACTTACCTGATGCAATTACTATAAGTATTGAACACTTAAAAATCGGTATGTTTGTTTACATCAAGGATATTATTATTGAAGGATGTGAATTAATGGCTCCAGGAAATTCAGTAATTGTTGGTGTTAAAACTGCAAGAGCTGCTGTTGAAGAGGAAGTTGAAGAGGAAGAAGTTGCTGAAGGTGCTGAGGGAGAAACTCCTGCTGAAGGTGCTGAAACTCCAGCTGCTGAGTAAATTATGAAGTACTTAATCATTGGATTAGGTAACCCTGGTGCCGAGTATTCAACTACTAGGCACAATATAGGATTTAAAGTGTTGGATAAGCTTGCGGGCTTATCCAACATTTCTTTTTCTACTGAAAGGTTAGCTGATGTTGCACAGGTAAAGTTCAAGGGGCGTACTTTGGTATTGGCAAAGCCAAATACTTTTATGAACCTTTCGGGTAAGGCTGTAAAATACTGGATGCAACAAGCTAAGGTAGATATTGAAAATATTTTAGTTGTTACTGACGATATTTCCTTGCCTTTTGGCATTGTTCGCATGCGAAAAAAAGGCTCTGATGGTGGGCATAACGGCCTTAAGGATATTCAAAGTCAGCTAGCAACTAGTATTTATCCTAGGTTGCGTTTTGGTGTTGGTAACGACTTTCCAAGGGGCAAACAAGCCGAATATGTATTAAGTAATTTCTTGGATGAGGATCATGAAACTATGGAAGTTCGCACGGATTTAGCAGTCAAAATGATTCAGGCATTTACTACTATGGGCATAGGGCGTACTATGTCCGATTTTAACGGAAAATAATTTAGTTTAAATAGGGTGTTGTTAGTTTAAAATATTTAGATTTGCAGCACTCGAAATGGTATCGTGGCCGAGTGGCTAGGCTATGCTCTGCAAAAGCATCTACAGCAGTTCGAATCTGCTCGATACCTCCGAAAATGCTTGTTAGAGATAACAAGCATTTTTTTTTTATATTTGCCCATCTTAAAAAATAGTATGAAGACATTAAAAAATTTATTATTAATAGCAGTCTTACTTTTTAGTTTTACCGCTAAATCTCAATGTGGGTATGATACTTTATCTGTACAGATTTCACATATTAATTGTTTTGAGGACAATACCGGAGGAATAGATTTGATAGTACCTAATGTAAATGCATCATTTACTTGGAATGGTCCGTCCGGTTTTTCTTCTGCTTCAATCCCTATTGTTTCATTGTATGCTGGCGATTATATACTAACCATATCAGAATATAGTATTCCAGGGGATCTTACATCTGCCTTAATTTGTCAGAATTCGGATACTTTTACTGTAAATGAATCGAATGATATTGAGGCGACATTTGTATTAGAAGATATTTGTAGTCTAGATGATTCTGCAAATGTAATCATTTTGGTTACTGGTGGGACTCCTTACGGTACTGGAGATTTATATAATTACACTCTAACAAATAGTTCGCCTGTAACGGTAGCGACAACCGCTATTGTGCCTACCCCCCTTCCTCCCGACACTTATTCTTTAAGCGTAACGGATAAAAATGGATGTTCACCTACTAATCCTCAAAACTTTACAATTAATCCTGTTGTAAGTATGAATCCTTTTATGTCATCAGTTGGTGTAATTTGTAAGGATGATAATAGTGGAGAAGCACGAGTTTTTGTTCAAGAGGGGACACCTCCTTTTAGCTTTCAATGGTCAACTGATAGTCTTATTACTATAGACCATGATTCGTTTTCAAGTATTTATGATTTATTCCCTGGTGAGTATTATGTAAAAATTACGGATTCTATGGGTTGCGTTACCCGTGACACCATTGAGGTAAAATCAAATCCAAATATTTGTATTACGGTTTATAAAGTATTTTCCCCTAATGATGATGACATTCATGAGTTCTGGGAAATAGAAAATATTCACCTTTATCCTGAGGCTTTGGTTTTAGTATATGATAGAAATGGTAGGCAAGTTTTCAGAAGAAGAAATTATATAAATGCAGAAGATATAGCTTTTGGGGGTAAAGATGAAAATGGGCAACCATTACCCTCAGGAACCTATTATTATGTAATTAATTTAGAGAATGAAGATGAGGTGTTTAAGGGAGTATTAACAATTGTAAGGTAATGAAAAAAATATTTTTTATACTAGGAGCATTTTTAGCAGTAAATGCATTTGCACAGCAAGAACCATTATTTACTCAATATTATGTAAATGATATGGCTATTAATCCTGCAATTTCAGGAAGTAAATCCTATAATTCGTTAACTATGCTAACAAGGCAGCAATGGCTAGGGTTTGAAGGGGCTCCTTTGAGTACAAATATATCTTACCATGGGTCATTGAATAATCGTTCAGCAATGGGAGGGTATTTAATGTTTGATAAAGCTTTCCCTTCAACTCAAGCAAACCTTAACCTTAATTATGCATATCATATTCCTCTTAATTATGATGATGTAAAGTTATCATTTGGTTTAGGGGCAAAGTTGATGTATCATAATTTAGATTTTAATATAGACGATCTTCCCCCGGCAATTGATCCAGCTTATTCTGAAAAGTCCTATGATAAAACTTTAGCAGATGCCTCATCTGGAGTTTACTTTTATGCTAAAGATTTTTATGTAGGGTTTTCTATATCGAATATGTTTCAATCCTCATTTAATACTGAAGTAAATGGTTCTCCATATCCTAATTCTGAATATAGAAATTATTATGGTATGGGTGCTTATAGGTTTAGGATCATAAATAATGATTGGCAATTGGAACCATCTCTATTAATTAGAAAAATGCAATACCAAAGTAGTGTAACTGATGTTACAACACGAATTTTGTATTTAGAAAATACTTGGGCAGGATTAACTTACCGAAACAATGGTACAGCTATTGTCTCTTTTGGGTTTGGTGCAAAAAATATGCATTTTTCTTATTCTTATGACCATTCATTTGCAGGAGAAATTATGCAGTATACTTATGGTACACATGAGATAGGTATTGCATTTCGCATTTCAACTAAATCTTCTCAGAGACACACCGGTTTTTGGGGGTATTAGTATGCGAAAAATAGAACATATTGGTATTGCCGTAAAGGATATTGAAGCGTCAAATAAAGTATTTTCTAAAATTTTTGGAAAAAATAATTACAAGTCGGAAGCAGTAGTTTTGGAAGGAGTAGTTACCTCATTCTTTCAAATAGGAGAAAATAAAATTGAACTGGTTTCCGCTAGTAATGAAGAAAGTCCTATTGCAAAATATTTATCAAAAAATAGAGAGGGGATGCACCATATTGCTTTTGATGTTGAGGATATAAAAGCAGAAATGACTCGTTTGAATAATGAGGGTATCAGAACCTTAAGCGATTCACCTAAAAAAGGGGCGGATAATAAACTAATCTGTTTTTTACACCCTAAGGATACTAATGGTGTCCTTATTGAATTATGCCAGGAAATAAAGTAGTTATCTCTTCATTGTCTAATAAATGATGACAATGTATTCCAAGTTTTTTTGCACTTTCAATATGCTGAGGGGAATCATCAATAAAAAACACTTCTTCAGTTTTTAGTTTTTGTTCGGTTAGTATGTGCTTAAATATTTCGGCATTAGGCTTTCGTAAACCTACTTCATGCGATAAATACATCTTATCAAATAAATTACAAAAATCTTCCCATTTAGCATTTCCTAGTTGCTTTTTAAACGCATCAATATGTATGTTATTTGTATTGCTCAATAGGTAAATCTGATACTTACTTTTTAATGCTTTTATAAGTTCAAGGCGCTCATTTGGCAAGTCCAATAACATGGAATTCCAAGCGTCTTTTACTTGGTTGATAGTAGCCTTATTGGTTTTTCTTTGTAATGTTATAAGAAATTCTTCAGCAGTAATTTCCCCAGTTTCAATTTGATTAAATAAATCAGTTTGTACTTTCTTGGAATAAAAAGTAGATGCGTTTTGCACACCTAGTTTTGTAAATGCATCTATCGTATTTTGGTAGTTAATGTTAAGGATAACAGCCCCTAAATCAAAAATAATTACTTTGCTATTTTTCATTCTGCAAACTTGCAAATTATTGAACAATTTTGATAGTTTTGCACTTCCTTTTTAAACAGGGCCCATAGCTCAGCTGGTTAGAGCACTTGACTCATAATCAAGGGGTCGTTGGTTCAAGCCCAACTGGGCCCACAGAAACCTCACCTATTTGGTGGGGTTTTTATTTTAAAAAATGTTCCTTCACTAAATTCTCAATGGGGGATTGTATGATCTCTTGAACTTTCATTCCTTCTTTTCCGGCAATTTCATTTATATAATCTGATAGGTAAAAAGCTACAGACCCAATAAATGTTAGAGGATAAGCTCTATAATTTTCAAAACACTTTATGTGTAATTCAAAGAAATGTTGAATTCCGTTTTTAAAGATTGAATCAAAAATTTCTTCATTTTTATGCTCATGCATAAAACGAAAAAAGGAGGCTAAATATAGGTTTGGTTTTTCCAGAGAATAAATATTTTCTATCATTTCTTGTTCTCTATCATCAGTCCATTTTTCAAGACTGTCTATTAACTGGTTTGGTAATTTTTTATTTATATATAAGTTTATAAGCTGTTTTCCAAAATAATTTCCACTTGCCTCATCTCCTAACACATAACCCAAAGAGGGCCCATTTTCTAAAATTGTTTTTCCATCATAAAAACAAGAATTAGATCCAGTTCCTAAAATGGAACAAATAACAGGGGTCCCCTTATAGCTCGCCTTTACTGCTGCCTCTAAATCATGTTTGACTGTAATTTTTGCATTCAAAAAGAAATGCCTCATTGAATTTTCAAGGGCTTCATTCCTTTTTTTAGACGAACAACCTGCACCATAAAAGAGAATTTCACTTACTTTATCCTTTATTGATACAAGAGAGCTGTTTTTAAGATCAATTAGCAAACTTTTGTCAGTTGTGTATTTTGGATTAAATCCAACTGTTTGATCCATTTGAATAATTTCACCATTTTTTGAGCATTCTGCCCAACTACATTTTGTCGACCCGCTATCTGCAATAAGAATCATAATTAAAAAATAAAGACAAATGTAAATGAAAATTGTTCTTTGTGCGTTCAATTTAGCGGTAATCCTTATTTTAGCACTTAAATTATTAGTTTATGAAAATCTTACTTTCAATATTGATGTTCTGCTTAGCCCTTGGGGCAACAGCTCAAATTAATATATTAAAATTAGCAAGCACAAAATCTAATGCGTTATTAATTGGCTCGTCACTAAATAAAGATGAGGTAGTAAAAGGTTTAAAGGAGGCCTTGGTGCTTGGGGCTGATAATGCAATAAAAAGTGCGTCAGCTAAAGATGGGTTTTATACCAACAAAGCAATTCGTATTCCTTTTCCAACTGAGGCTGAGAAAATGAAAACAACTTTGCAAAAAGCAGGGATGCAGTCGCAAATTACGGCTTTTGAAAAGAGT
The DNA here is from genome assembly GCA_047617145.1 of Thalassomonas sp. GTDB lineage: Bacteria > Bacteroidota > Bacteroidia > Flavobacteriales > BACL11 > UWMA-0277. Next base: position 9,394 of record JBLGCF010000037.1, read on the forward strand.
GTAAATGCTGCTGCTGAATTGGCAGCTAAGGAGGTGTTTGTTGTTTTTGTTGATGCGGTAACAAGCATGTCAATAAAAGATGCTTTTGCAATTCTGAAAGGAGATAATACAGCAGCCACTTCTTATTTGAGAAAACAAACAAATACACAACTATACACTAAAATAAAGCCAATAGCAAGTAAAGCTATTCAGCAAGTTGAGGTTACTAAATATTGGAATCCTTTAGTGAAAACGTATAATACAATTCCTTTTACAAAAACAGTAAATCCTGACTTGGAGGACTATGTAACCAATAAAACAATTGAAGGTCTTTTTGTGCTCATTGCAAATCAAGAAAAGGAAATAAGAAATAACCCAAAAGCTAGAACTTCAGCATTATTACAAAAAGTATTTAAATAAAAAAACTATGGAAAAGAACGATCAATTATTCACCCAACTTATTTATATGTTTCACACTTCAGCCATGCAAGGTTTAGGTAAAATTGCTGACCCTACTGGGCAAGTAACTCGTAATTTGGAATATGTAAGTCAAACCATTGATTTAATGGAAATGCTAAAAGCAAAAACGAATGGAAATATTTCAGAAGATATTGAAAAAGTATTGGATGGCATGCTTTCGGAATTACGCTTAAATTATGTGGATGAAAAAGCAAAACCTGAAACAAAAGCAAAACCTGAAACAAAAGTAGAGGCTGAAACAAAAAAGGAAGATGGTAAATAAATTCAAAGAATTATGGGCAGATGCTGGAAATAGGAAAGTAATTATTCTTTTTTTTGGCATTGTGCTTTTACTTATTGCCTCTTTATTTTTTCAGCAAAATAAAATGGAACAGCAAATGCAATTAAAGGTTCAATTTATTGAACAGAAAAATATGTTGCGTGATGAGTTAGATGACCTTATTGATG
>JBLGCF010000038.1:0-10298 GCA_047617145.1 Thalassomonas sp.
GACGATTTAGAAGAACTTAAACAATCATTAAATATAATTAAACAATAATGCTATACTATTTATTCGAATACTTACAAAATACTTATGATTTTCCTGGAGCAGGACTGTTTCAGTATATTTCATTTCGCGCAGCAATGGCAATTATTACCTCTCTTATTGTGTCTTTAGTTTTTGGAGGTAAGATTATTAATGTAATCCGTAATAAACAGATTGGAGAACAAGTAAGGGAATTGGGTTTAGCAGGTGAGGAAAGTAAAAAAGGAACTCCAACTATGGGTGGTTTGATCATATTAGCAGCTATTCTTATTCCTACACTACTATTTACTAAATTGGATAATATATATATCATTATTATGATTGTTTCCACCCTTTGGCTAGGTGCAATTGGTTTTATTGATGACTATATCAAAGTGTACAAAAAAAATAAAGAAGGCCTTGCTGGTAGGTTTAAGATATTAGGACAAGTTGGTATTGGTTTAATTGTTGGTTTGGTAATGGTTTTTCATACTGATATTGTAGTGAAAGAGGAGGTTAGATTATCCACAGAAAGTGAAATAATTGGTTCGGTTGATTTAGCTCAGAAATCTTCAAGAACAACAACTCCTTTCTTTAAGAATAATGAATTTGACTATCAAGACTTAACTTCTTGGATGGGAGATTCTGCAAAAGATTACGCTTGGATATTCTTTATTCTGATAGTGGTAATTATCGTAACAGCAGTTTCTAATGGAGCAAATATGACGGATGGATTAGATGGATTAGCCACAGGGACTTCAGCAATTATTGGTGCCACACTCGCCCTATTTGCCTATGTGTCTGGTAATATAATTGCTGCCGATTATTTGAATCTAATGTATATTCCCAATACAGGAGAATTGGTGATTTATATGTCTGCTTTTGTAGGAGCTTGTGTAGGCTTTATGTGGTATAATTCTTATCCAGCTCAAGTATTTATGGGTGATACGGGCTCTTTGGCTTTAGGCGGTATTATTGCGGTAGTTGCTATCCTAATTCGTAAAGAATTACTCATCCCTATTTTGTGTGGGATATTTTTAATTGAAAATGTATCAGTAATGCTACAAGTAGGTTATTTCAAATACACAAAAAAGAAATATGGTGTTGGGAAGCGTGTCTTTAAGATGGCGCCATTGCATCATCATTACCAGAAATTAGGAATGCATGAAAGTAAAATTGTAACAAGATTTTGGATTGTTGGAATCATGTTAGCGGTTATAACAATAGTCACTTTAAAACTTAGGTAATGGCAAAAAGAATAGTCGTACTAGGAGCAGGAATTAGTGGAGTTGGGGCGGCTGTTTTAGCAAAGAAGAAAGGATTTGATGTTTTTGTTTCGGACAAAGGAATAATTTCGAATGAAAATAAAGCAGTTCTTTTAAATTATGAGATTGAGTGGGAAGAACAGAAGCATTCATCTGCAAGTATTTTGAAGGCAGATGAAGTGATTAAAAGTCCTGGCATTCCTGATGGTGTAGATTTGATTCAGCAATTAATTGCAAAAGAGATTCCAGTGATTTCTGAAATAGAATTTGCTTTTAGATATACTAAAGCAAAAATTGCGGCTATTACAGGAAGTAACGGAAAAACCACAACTTCTTTATTGCTAGGGCATGTGCTGAAAAGTGCAGGTTATGATGTGTTGATTGCAGGGAATGTAGGGGTTGGTTTTTCTTTAGCTATAGCTGAAAGGGATTATGATTATATCGTATTGGAAATGAGTAGTTTTCAGTTGGATGGCATCAAGAATTTCAGAAGTGATGTGGCGATATTATTGAATATTACTCCTGATCATTTGGATAGATATGATTACAAGTTGGAGAATTATGCAGCATCAAAATTCAGAATTACTAAAAACCAAACCGAGCAAGATGTGCTGATTTATAATGCAGATGATGCATTGATGAAAGTACTCAATACAAAAGCAAAAAAACTTCCAATCTCATTAACAACAGAGCAAATTGAAGGAGGATTTTACAATAACAATAAAATAACAATTAATTTAAATAATAACACTATGACCATGCAAGAATTAGCCCTACAAGGCAAACACAATATCTTCAACTCAATGGCAGCCGCTATGGCGGCAAGAGTTTTTGAAGTAAAGGATACGGTTATCCGTCAAGCAATGATTGATTTCCAAAATGTAGAACACAGGATGGAATATGTAATTACGGTACATGGTATCGATTTTGTTAATGATTCCAAAGCAACTAATGTGAACGCTTGTTGGTATGCTCTTGAGAGCATGACTAAGGATGTGGTTTGGATAGTTGGTGGAGTTGATAAAGGAAATGATTATGCTGAGTTAGGAGAAATGGTGAGTGAAAAAGTAAAAGCAATTATTTGCTTAGGAGAGAATAATGAAAATATTATTAATGCTTTTACAGGAAAGGTGGATACTATTGTTCAGGCATCAAGTATGCAGGAAGCAGTAGCTCAGTCCTACGCTTTGTCGGATAAACAGGATGTTGTTTTGTTGTCGCCAGCTTGTGCAAGTTTCGATTTGTTTACTAATTATGAGGATAGAGGTTTACAGTTTAAAAAAGAAGTACGTAATCTGTAAATGAGTTCTTGGATTAAAAATATCAACTTAGAAGGGGATAAAACAATTTGGGGAGTAGTCCTTGCTTTGTCTTTGTTCTCAATATTAGTGGTGTATAGCACTGCTGGTTGGCATTTTTTATTCAGTCATGTTACAAAGTTGTTACTTGGTTTGTCTGCTATGTATGTGGTGCACAAAATCAAGTTTAAGTATTTTTCAAAATTGGGGCAGTTAGGGTTTGTTTTTAGTCTGTTTTTATTGGTATTGGTATTGCTTATTGGAGTGAGTGTTAATGGAGCGTCAAGGTGGTTGCAAATTGCTGGTCAACAATTTCAGCCTTCTGATGTAGCAAAATTGGCAATACTCGTTTATATGGGAAGGCAGATTAGTAAACAAAGAGAGTATCTGCATGATTTTAAGGACTTACTATGGTATGTTTTGGGGCCTTTGCTTTTGGTTTGCGCGTTAATTTTACCTAATAATTTTTCCACTGCAGCTTTGGTTTTTATCAATGGATTAGTGTTGATGTTTGTAGGAAAAATCCGGTTTAAATTTATTGCAGGAATTATTGGTTTCGCTTTTGTGTGCGCGCTTACTATTTATGCAACTGCTAAGTTTACTCCTTTGGGAACAAAAATTATGCCAAGGTCAGCTACTTGGGTAAGTCGTATTGATAGCTTTTTTGTTGATGCTGAAGGTGATGAACAAACAAAAGACTTTCAGCAAACACAAGCTTTAGTGGCAATACAGAATGGTGGTGTAATGGGTGTGGGTCCAGGTAAAAGTACGCAAAGAAGCATTTTGCCATATTCTTCTTCTGATTTTATTTATGCGATTATTATTGAGGAATATGGTTTGTTTGGTGGGATAATGGCTTTGTTATTTTATTTAATTTTAATGTTCAGGGCTATTCGAATAGCATTGAGAGTAGAGAGTGTGTTTGGAAGTTTGCTGGCCACAGGTTTAATGTTTTCTTTGGTTTTTCAGGCCTTAATAAATATGTTAGTTTCGGTAGAGGTATTGCCTGTTACTGGGCAAACGCTACCGCTAATAAGTATGGGAGGAACCTCAATTGTGTTTTCGTGTATCGCCATTGGGATAGTGTTAAGTGTAAGCAGAGATGCAACAGATAGAAAATATGAAAAAGCTTAAAGTAATCATAAGTGGTGGTGGTACAGGAGGGCATATCTTTCCTGCGCTTGCAATTGCAAAAGCAATAGAAAATAAAGTAGAATATGTTGAGTTCCTTTTTGTAGGTGCTGAAGATAGAATGGAGATGGAAAAAATCCCTGCTGCAGGCTATAAAATTGTTGGACTTTGGATTAGTGGCTTGCAAAGAAACTTTAGTAGGCGTAATTTATTATTCCCTTTTAAGGTGATAAGTAGTTTACTAAAAGCAAGAAAAATAGTAAAACAATTTCAGCCTGATTTAGCAATTGGTACTGGTGGTTATGCAAGTGGTCCTTTGCTTTTTGCAGCAGCTAAAAAAGGTGTACCGTCACTTATTCAGGAACAAAATTCATACCCAGGAATTACCAATAAGATTCTTTCAAAATACGTGCAAAAAGTATGTGTAGCTTACGATAATATGGAACGCTTTTTTGGAAGTGAAAAATTGATTGTTACAGGAAATCCTATCCGTGAGGATATTTTAGGGTTTGATGCAAAAGTGGAAAAAGGTAGAAAAAAATTCAATGTAGACGTTTCAAAGCCAACAGTTTTGGTGGTAGGTGGTAGCTTGGGTGCGCGCACAATAAACAATGCTATTGCTGAAAGTATTGAAGATTTTAAAACAGCTGATGTGAATTTAATCTGGCAAACAGGAATCTCTTTTCAAGATAAGTCAGAAGCAATTATTAAGGTAGTAAATGTGCCAGGAATTCAGGCATATACTTTTATTAAGGAAATGGATTTAGCTTATGCTGCTGCTGATGTGATTGTCTCGCGTGCAGGGGCAATTGCTATTTCGGAATTGTGTTGTGTGGGTAAGCCAATTATCTTAGTTCCTTCTCCTAATGTATCGGAAAATCATCAGTATAAAAATGCACAATCATTGGTTAATAAGAATGCTGCATTGCTTGTTAATGACAAGGATGCAAGCCGTAACCTTGTACATACGCTAATGGAATTGATAAAAGACAAAAGCAAGCAAGAGGACTTAAGTAGTAATATTAAAAAAATAGCTGTGAAAGATGCCGCTGATAAGATAGCAGAAATTGCATTGCGTTTAATAAAATGAACATAGATTTATACAAACATATTTACTTGATTGGTATTGGCGGTATAGGCATGAGTGCTTTGGCGCGCTATTTCAATGCTAAGGGTAAGCAGGTTTGTGGGTATGATAAAGTACAATCTGATTTATGTGAAGAACTGGAAGTAGAAGGAATTCAAATCCACTATTCTGATGGGATGGAGGCTATTCCGAAAGGAATAAAAGAGGCTACTTACAATGAAATTTTAGTTATTTATACTCCAGCAATCCCTACGGATAATGTAGTATTAAACTTCTTTAAAGACAAAGGGTTTGAATTGTATAAAAGAGCTGAGGTATTAGGAATGATAAGTAGGCAGTCGTTTACTATTGCTGTTGCAGGTACGCATGGTAAAACAACAACTTCAGCAATTTTGGCGCATGTTTTATACAGTGCAGGTAAGGAATCCACTGCTTTTTTAGGTGGAATAAGTAAAAACTACAATACGAATTTGATGTTGGCTGAAAAAGGAAATATCCTAATTGTGGAGGCTGATGAATATGATAGGTCTTTTTTGCAGTTGCAACCTGATATAGCTATTATCACATCTGTTGATGCTGATCATTTGGATATATATAAAGACAAAGAAGATTTGCATGTGGCTTTTAAACAGTTTGCTTCTCAAATAAAGCAAAAAGGTTTGTTGTTAGTGGAAGAATCAATAGCTATTGATTTTCCAACTCCTGATCAAGGTGTAAAACTAACTTATTCGGCAGTAAACAAAGCGGACTATACAGCTGAAAATATAAGGGTAAAAGAAGGTAAAATGGTTTTTGATATGAAAGCTTTGGATATCATGCCAGGAATGACCTACGAGAAAAACCAAACAGATTTAGAATTTATTTTACCTGGAATACACAATGTAAGTAATGCAATTGCTGCCTCTGCAGTGGCCTGTTATTTAGGTTTGTCATGTGATGATGTTGTAGAGGGATTAGCTACTTTTAAAGGAATAAACAGAAGGTTTGATGTACATATTAACACTCAACAGTTAGCGTATATTGATGATTATGCACATCATCCTGAAGAGGTTAGTGCGACCATAAATGCTGCAAAACTTTTATTCCCTAAACGAGAAATTACGGTAGTGTTTCAACCTCATTTATTTTCTCGTACTCAGGATTTTTCACACGAGTTTGCTAAATCATTATCCTTAGCCGACCAACTTATTTTATTGGATATCTATCCTGCCAGAGAAGAAGCAATTGAGGGGGTTAGCTCTGAGATGTTATTGGATTTATGTACGATTCCTAAAAAAGAAAATTGTAGTAAACAGGAGTTATTAAAAATATTGGAAGGAGAAAATTTGGATGTATTACTTACCCTAGGTGCTGGCGATATTGGTACTTTGGTTAAACCCATAAAACATTTGCTTAACTAATGAAAAAAGCAATACAAATATTAAAATGGGGAATGCTTTTGGCATTAATGGTTGTTGTTTTGTCGTTTACGAATAAAAAGCAGGAAGAACAATTGGTAGTTTTAAACCAAATAAATGTTGAAGTGTCAGAGGATGAATTTATGACTGAGCAAATTGCGTTAAACTATATTGATCAACATAATTTTGACTTTGATAGTGTTGTGCTTTCTAGTTTTTATTTGAATGATTTAGAAACAACTTTATTTCATCATCCTTCAGTTAAGTCAGTACAGGTGTACAGTAACCAATTAGGGGTGATTAATATTAACTTACAACAAAGAAAGGCAGTAGTCCGTATTAAAACTAATCAGACCGATTATTACTTGGATGAACAAGGAATAAAAATGCCTTTATCAAGCGAATACACACCAAGAGTTTTGGTTGTAACTGGAGAAGTGAATGAATCGAATCATTCAAGTATTTTCAGTTTTGTAGAGAAAATAAATAAGAATGAATTTTGGAAATCACAAATTACTCAGTTGCATTTTAGTAAGGATGAGGTGCTTATTGTAGCTAGAGTAGGAGATCAGAAAATACATTTTGGAACCCTTACAAATGTGGATGAAAAATTAGGGAATTTATATCAGTTTTATAAACAAGCAATGCCTGTAAAAGGGTGGCAAACTTATAGCGACATTAGTTTAGCATATAAGAACCAAATTGTTTGTACAAAAAAATAAGAAATGGAAGAAAGCAAACAACAATTAACTACAGGAGAATACATGGTAGGTCTTGATATTGGGACTACCAAAATATCGGTAATGATAGGCAAGAAAAATCAGTATGGAAAGTTGGAGATATTAGGGACAGGTAGAGCGGTATCCAATGGAGTAGCCAGAGGAATTGTAGCTAATATTGATAAAACGGTTGATTCAATAAAAGAGGCGGTTGAACAGGCAAAGCAAAAATCAGGAATTGAAATTGAGGAAGTTTTTGTGGGTATTGCTGGTCAGCATATAAAAAGTTTACAACACAGAGGTGAAATTGTAAGAGACAATATTGAGATTGAGATTGAAAAAGCTGATATTGATAAGTTAAAATCCAATATGTTTAAGCTAATTACTATTCCAGGAGAAGAGGTGATTCATGTTATCCCTCAGGAATATACTGTGGATGGTGAAGATGGAATACAAGACCCTAAAGGAATGGCTGGAGTAAAGCTAGAAGCCAACTTTCATGTTATTACTGCTCAAGTTGGTGCTGTGCGAAACATAATAAGATGTGTGGAAAAAGCAGGATTAAAACCTAAGGAATTAGTACTTGAGCCTTTTGCTTCAGCAGTTGCTACCTTGGATGAGGATGAGTTAAGAGAAGGAGTTGCTTTAGTAGATATTGGTGGTGGTACAACTGATGTAGCTATCTTTTTAGACAATATAATTAGGCATACAGCTGTAATTCCTTTTGGAGGAAATGTGATTACTAAGGATATTAAAACAGGTTTATCTATTTTGGAAAAGCAAGCAGAATTGTTAAAAGTAAAATTTGGTTCGGCTATGTATACTGATGATCAGGAGAATGTAATGGTTTCTATTCCAGGGTTAAGAGGAAGAGAGCCAAAAGAAATAGCAGTAAAAAACTTATCAGAAATTATAGGGGCTCGTTATAAAGAAATTATTGATTTAGTATATCATCAAATTAAAGTGTCAGGTTATGAAAATAAATTGATGACAGGGATTGTAATTACTGGTGGAGGGGCTCAAATAAGAAACCTAAAGCAGTTGGTCGCTTTTGTAACGGGAAAGGAAACGCGTATTGGTTACCCTAACGAGCATTTAGGAAGCGAGTCAAAGGATACGGTAGTTAGCCCAATGTATGCAACTGGTGTTGGTTTAGTGCTTAAAGGTTTCGAGCATGCAGAATATACAAATGCTCCAAAAAAAGAAGTAGTTCTTCTGAAAAAGGAGAAAGAAGATGAGGAGGTAGACCAAAGTAATGAACCTAGTCTGATAAAAAGATTTTCAGACTGGTTCATTGAGGAGAATATAGACTAATAAATAAATTAATAAATTCAAAAAAAGAAAATTATGAGCGCAATTGACTTAGGAATGGATTTCCAAATGCCAAAAAACCAATCATCACAAATAAAAGTGATGGGTATTGGTGGTGGTGGTAGTAATGCTGTTAACTACATGTACGAACATGGGATTAAAGGAGTGGATTTTGTAATCTGCAATACAGATGCACAAGCCCTTGAAGCAAGCCCAGTTCCAATTAAAATTCAGTTAGGAGCTAACTTAACTGAAGGTTTAGGTGCAGGTTCTAATCCTGATGTGGGTAGAAAAGCAGCTGAAGAAAGTGCTGATAGAATTACTGAGTTATTGGATGCAAATACTAAAATGTTATTCCTAACAGCTGGAATGGGTGGTGGTACAGGTACTGGGGCTGCTCCTGTAATTGCTGAAATTGCGCGTGAAAAAGGAATCCTTACTGTTGGTGTGGTTACGAATCCGTTTTCTACTGAAGGAGGTTACCGTAAGCAATATGCTGAAGATGGTTTGGCGGAATTAAAGAAATATGTGGATACTTTGTTAATCATCAATAATGATAAATTGATTGAAGTGTATGGCGACCTTACTTTTACCCAAGCGTTCGGGAAAGCAAATGAGGTGTTGAATACAGCTACAAAGGGAATTGCTGAGGTAATTTCACAACATTTATTAGTAAATATTGATTTGAATGATGCACGTAAGGTGTTAGAAAATAGTGGTACTGCTGTTATGGGTCAAGCTGAAGCAACTGGTGAGAACAGAGCGATTGAGGCTGTGATGGGTGCTTTGGATTCTCCATTACTTAATGATAACGATATTACTGGCGCTCAGCAAGTATTGTTAAAAATAGTAACGGGTATTGGTGATGATGAAATTAAGATGTCAGAACTGTTTAAGATTAAAAATAAAATACAAGAGGCAGCTGGTCGTAATGTAAATATTATTGAGGGAATTGGAATTGATCCTGATTTAGGTGCAGCCGTAAGTGTAACGGTTGTCGCGACTGGTTTTGAGGAAAAAAGAAAACCAAAAGGAACAACAATTGTTGGGTTGAATGATAAGGAATTATTGCAAGGACATAAGCAGGAAGTGAAAGATGAAGCGCCTGCAGTAGCATTGGATTTTGAGCCTGTGGTAAGCACAATTTTGGATGAGAGTCCTCAGCAAGCATTGGATTTGGAAGATGAAGAGTATACCGCTCCAACAGATACATTAATGAGTTTCGGGATGCCTGAAGCAGTCGAAACAATTCCTCAAATTGCAGAAGAGAAAAAAATTGTCTTTGAATTAAACATTGATGAGGAAGAATCTCCTGAGCAGGTGATAACCGCTATCATGGAAGAAGAACCACAAGTAGAAATGAAAACGGTTGTATTGGAGATGGATCAGGAGGATGAAGTTGAGACTGAAACTTTGCAAACTATGGAAAGTACTCCTGTGGTAACTACTGATACCATGAAAGTTGAAGCAAGAGAAAGAGAGAATAGGTTAAGAGCAATCTCTCAGCAATTGCGTACACCTTCAGGGTTAACAAACTTGGAAGATGTACCTGCTTATATACGTAATAATGTAGCATTGGAAGAAACAAATCATTCAGCTGAAACTGAAATATCAACTTATACTTTAAGTGATGGAAAAAATAATACTACAGAATTAAAGCAAAACAATTCTTTTTTGCACGATAATGTAGATTAACGGTATGTAATTAGACTGTTGTTTTTTATTGAAAAGCCTTGCCGTATCGGTAGGGCTTTTCAATTTACTATGCATAGCATAATACTTTATTTTCAATGCCGTAGCTTTGTGCTATTATTAATCAATAGATATCTAATTATGAAAAAACTAATTCTACTTTTCATTACGCTAACAACATTTATGAATGTGAGTTATGCTTCTTTTCCAATTACTGATACCTTGGAAGTAATACAAGATACTTTGCAAAAAGAAGCAGTTGATCAGTATCACTTAAGGATGCAGAAAATGGGTTTTGATATTGACGATTGTAGATGTGATGATTGTAAAATTTTTAAGGGCATTAATACTCCTTTAAAAAATGGAGAAGTTAGGCAGAAGCA
>JBLGCF010000039.1:0-10275 GCA_047617145.1 Thalassomonas sp.
CTGTTTGGGTTCACCAAAATAAGTTAGTAATGGGGCTTGTACTGCCAATTAAATGGCTCTGATTTCGTCAATCATATCTTTATACCAATCTAGGGTGGTATCAAAAGGTTTTCCTCCTTTTATTCTGTTGAAGTCAATACAGCTTAGCTTGTCATTATTGTCTTCATCCCAACCTATTACACCACTTGTTCCTGCTACTGCACTTTGAACAGCATAGTCAGCTACTTCAAATATTAAATCCAAATCCGCTTGGTTTGCTTTTGAGGAACGCCCAAAATAACCACTTTTTTGCACGAGTACTTTATTGGCATTTAAGCGTTTTCCTAATTGTTTGGCGAACCATTTTCCAGGTTTTAAGTCATCTAATCTTACATGCCCAAAAGCATCACGCAAAACTGTTTCTCCTGATTTTTCTGTTTCCTCAATAATGACATCCATTCCTGCTCCTTCACTTAAAAAGACATTTACACAATCGTATTTGTCCATTATTTTATTTAATCGTTCGCATTCTTTTTTAAAATCAATTTCTTCTTCAGGTATTAAAATAGAGTGCACTTCCCATTTTTCTTTACTAAGTCCTATTTCAGGTATAAAATGTAAGTTATTTAATCTTTTGCGATATTCCAAGGCTGTAGCAGCTGTTAGCCATCCGCAATTCCTCCCCATTACTTCATGAATAATAAGTTGCCTGTCAGAAGTAGTATTTTCATTGGCTACATTTTCAAAAAAGATAGCGCCTTGTTCTGCTGCTGTCCAAGCTCCTAAAGTTTGTGCTATTGGGTATACATCATTGTCAACCGTTTTTGGTAATCCAACTAGCGTTAAGTTGTAGTTGTTTTCTTTTAAATAGTTGGATAAATCAGCAGCCGTTATGTTGGTGTCGTCACCACCAATAGTATGTAAAATTGTAATGCCATCTTTTACTAATTGATTGGCAGCAACTTCTAAAGGATTTTCTCCCTCTTTAACATATCCCTTTTTTATACAATCATCAATATTGGTAAGTTTAACTCTACTATTCCCTATTGGGGATCCTCCAAATTGATAGAATTTATCAGTATTTCCTAAAAGTGATTTTGGAAAAGAAATTGAATTTCCAAGGAGTAAGCCTTTGTATCCGTTTAGGTATCCTATGATCTCTGCATCAGGATAATTGTTTAAATAATTTTTAGTTAATCGACCAATTGAAGCAGAAAGGCAAGGGGCTATACCTCCAGAAGTTAGGAATGCAATTTTCATGTATTTTGTTTTTTGAGCACTGCAAATATCTAAAATTTAAAGGGATTTGATGAAAAAATAATCTTTACTTTGTAGCTGATTTTAAATAGAAAATGGCAAAAGTATTTAAGTTTGGAGGGGCATCAATTAAGGATATTGAAAATATAAAAAATGTAGGGGGAATCTTACAGAATCACGCTAGTGAGGAATTAGTAATTGTGTTTTCTGCAATGGGAAAGGTTACTAATATGTTGGAACAGGTGGTTGAAGCTTATGTTCAAAATTCTACTGATGCAACAAAAGCTTTGCAAAAAGTAAAAGATTTTCATGTCGAAATTATCAATGCATTATTTGTAAAAGAACACGCTATTTTTAATGAAGTAAATAATTTATTTGTTGAAATTGAGTGGGTGTTAGAGGAAGATCCAAATCAGGATTATGCTTACGATTACGATCAAATAGTTTCAATAGGAGAGTTTCTTTCAACCAGAATTATGAGTGCTTATTTATCTCAAATAGGTTTTGAAAATACATGGTTAGATGCAAGGGATTTAATCCGAACAGATAATTCGTATAGGAATGCAAAAGTGGATTGGGAAACCACAACTACTTTTATTAAAAATACGATTAAAGATAAACATAGTATTACGCAAGGTTTTATTGGTTGTACTTCCGAAAATTTTACTTCAACTTTAGGAAGAGAGGGAAGTGATTTTTCAGCTGCTATTTTAGCCTATTGTTTGGATGCAAAAGAAGTAGTTATTTGGAAAGATGTTCCTGGAATGATGAATGCTGATCCAAAACATTTTGTGGACGCTCAGTTGTTAAACAAAGTGTCTTTTGATGAGGCAATTGAATTGGCTTTTTTTGGAGCAAAAGTGATACACCCAAAAACGATTCAACCCTTAAAAAAGAAAAATATTTCCTTGCAAATAAAATCATTTTTAAATCCTGATAATGAAGGTTCTCTTATAGAAAATGGGGTTGAAAACAATATTAGTATTCCTTCATTTATTGTAAAGGAAAATCAAATTCTTATTTCTATTTCTGATGAAAATTTGGCCTTTATTGTTGAGGCGCATATGAGTCAGATCTTTTCAATTTTAGCGAAACATAGGGTAGGAGTTAATTTAATGCAGAATTCTGCTATCTCTTTCATGATTTGTGTGGACAATGATTTACATAAAATACCACAGTTAATTGAGAATTTAAAAGCTTTTTTTAAGGTGCTTTGCAATGAGAACTTAAGCCTTTTTACAATTAGGCATTATACAGATGAGTCTGTTCAATTATTCTTGCAGGATAAGGAGGTTGTTTTGGAACAAAAATCTAACGACACAATTCAGCTTATTTCACACTAGCCTTTACTTTGTTTTTATCCGCTTTTTATTGCGTATATTTGCACTCTCTAAAAAATAACAATTTATGACTGCATCTCATACTTTTCATATTCCGGTAATGGGAACAGCTTTTACAGCTGATTCTCCATTAAAAGTAGCCCATTATGGTATCAATACTGTAATTGCTTTGGCGGATGATGTTTTGTTGGAACGCTTAAGAAAATATTATAGTGGATTAAATAATATATCTTATGAAGAGATAAAAAATAACACGAAAGATTACCGTGCGGACAGGATTACTTCCTATCTGAATATGGTAAATAAAATTGCATCCAAAAAATTTGAGGAGTTTACTACTGCAACTAAAGATAAGTTTGAGGAGGTAAAAAAGTATTTTGCAATGCTACCTGATAGTAGTGATGTGAAGAAAGAGTTTAATCGATTAATTGAAAACTCATTTAGTTTTGAGGATTTATCAGCTTGGTTGAAAGATAATTTATCAATGGGAAGTATTGATGTAAACATCATGACGAAAGTTGATAAAACTAATTACTTTAAAAAAGAAGAATTGCCGTCAGAATTTAATGATGCTCATGCAGGTTTAAGAGGTTATGCTAATTCCAACTTATCATCATCCGTAATTTTTTCGGCAGGGATGAACCCAAGGTTATATGGGTATATTGCTCAGTTTGATGATTTTTTCCCAGATGCAAATGGCTATATCAAAAAGAAAATTATTCTTAAAGTTTCTGATTATAGGTCAGCAATTATACAAGGTAAGTTTTTAGCTAAAAAAGGACTTTGGATTTCGGAATACCGTATTGAATCAGGGTTAAATTGTGGAGGGCATGCCTTTGCAACTGATGGTTACTTAATGGGGCCAATCCTTGCAGAATTCAGAGATAGAAGACAAGAGTTAGTGGATGAGCTTTATGCGATATGTAAGCCTGCATTGGAAGCAAAAGCAAAGGTGGTGCCAAATGATACTTTGGCAATTACAATTACTGCTCAAGGTGGTGTTGCTACTGCTGAAGAACATAATTTTTTGATTGATCATTATAAATTAGATACCGTAGGTTGGGGAACACCTTTCTTATTGGTCCCTGAAGCAACTACTGTTGATCCTGAAACGCGTAAACAATTGCAAGAAGCTAAGGAAAAAGATTTGTATTTAAGTAATGTTTCTCCTTTAGGTGTTCCATTCAATAATTTAAGAAACTCTTCTAAAGATGTAGAAAAGTTTCAGAAGATTGAAGATGGAAAACCTGGAAGCCCTTGCCCAAGAAAATTCTTGGCTTTAAGCAATGAATATGGAACTGAGGGCGTTTGTACTGCTTCTCGATTATTTCAGAAAAATAAAATTGAAGAGAAAGGTATTTCAGAACAGATTACGGATAAAACCTGTTTGTGTATGGGCTTGGCTGCTACTGCAGTTATTAATTATGGTTTAAATACTCGTGAAAGTTTTGGAGTTTCAATTTGCCCAGGACCTAATATGGCGTATTTTAACCGAGAACTTTCTTTACAAGAAATGTCTCACCATATCTATAATGGTGATGAGGGTATTGTTCGTGATGATAGGCCTAATATGTTTGTAAATGAATTAGGAATGTACTTGAAGTATTTATCTGAAAAAATTGAAGAGCATAAAAATGATTGGGGAAGAAAATCAGGAAGATATTTGAATGCTTTCACCTTAAATATGAATGAAGGTATCACTTATTACAAAGGAATGTTTAATTCAATAGGCACTACTTTTGGTAGTGTAAAGGATGCAGCCTACAAATCATTAAATGATGCTGTTATAAGCATGAATAAAATGGAGGCTGAAATTGATGTACTTATTGCTGAACACCAGAAATAATTTTTTCTAGTAATACCTCAGCAATTTTCATATTACTTTCTGTTGTCCAGCCTGCCACATGAGGTGATATGATAGTATTCTTACTGTCAATTAGTTTTTTCATATCATCAGTTAATCCCTCTTTGCTTAAGTTTTCGAATGAGGTTTTTTCATATTCCAATACGTCAAGGCAAGCGCCTTTTACTTTCCCATTTTCTAAGGATGCAACCAAGTGTTTTGTATTCACACATTTTCCTCTTGCAGTATTTATGAGGTAGAAATCTTTTGCAAAGCTATTTATGAAATTATCATCTACTAAATAAGTGGTTTCCTCTGTTAAAGGAATATGCAAACTCACAATATCTGCTTCCTTTCGGATGGTTTCCTTGCTGCTTTTGTAAGGGTAATCAGTTAGGTATTTGTCGTAAGCCAATATTTTCATATTGAAACCTTTTAATACTTCTGCAAAGGCCGATCCATTGTTTCCATACCCAATTATTGCAACCGTTTTTCCAGCAAGTTCTATGCCTCTATTTCCTTCTCGTTCCCAAATTCCATTACGAACTTCTTGGTCGGCTTTATTCAAGTTGTTGAAAAGGGAAAGTAACATTCCTAAAGCATGTTCGGCTACTGCCTGTCGGTTTCCTTCAGCAGCATTATAACATGTTATATTTTTGCTTTCAGCATAGCCTACATCAATATTTTCCAATCCACTTCCTGCTCGGGCAATAAATTGTAAATTACTGCTACAATTAATAAATTGCTTGTCAATTTTAAATCTACTTCTGATGATTGCCCCCTGATAATTACTGATTATTCCTTCAATTTCAGCTTTACTTTTGTTATAAGCCGTATCGCAAATGTGATTTTGTTTTTCGAGTTCTTGCTTTAAGAAAGGGTGTATGGTATCAATAAAAAGGATTTTCAATTTCGGTTTTGTTGGTTTTTATTTTCTTTGGATTAGCTCATTAATAATTGTCCAATCCAAAAATAGATGAATAAACCTAATACATCATTTACGGTAGTGATAAAAGGCCCAGTTGCTAGTGCAGGATCAATCTTATATTTTTCTAAAGTAAGGGGGATAAATGTGCCAAAAACAGCTGCAAAAACAATCACCGCTAGTAGTGAAATACTTACGGTTAGGCTGAGTTCCATACTATATCCTAAGCCAAATGCTGCTCCAAGAATTATAATGGAACAAATAATTCCGTTCAACATTCCTACACCTAGTTCTTTGATTAATTTTTGAACAATATTTTCCATTTTTAAGGAATCGTTAGCTAATCCTTGCACAACAATTGCTGCTGATTGTACGCCTACATTGCCTCCCATTGCAGCAATTAATGGAATGAAAAATGCCAATTCAAAATTATTTTTTAAATCAAAAATGCCAATTACCTCTGCACCTAATAATCCACCCATCATTCCTATAAGCAACCATGGTAATCGTGCTCTGGTAAGCTCCCAAACACTATCGCTACTTTCTACATCTTCCGATATACCAGAAGCCATTTGGTAATCTTTTTCAGCCTCTTCCTTTACAACATCCATTACATCATCAAACGTAATTCGACCTATCAGTCGGTTCAAATCATCAACAACAGGCAGGGCAATTAGGTCGTATTTAGTTAAGATATTAGCTACATCCTCATCATCCTCAGTCGCTTTAACCGATACAATATCGGCATTTACAATACTCTTAATTGCTGATCCTTTTTCGGCCAATAATAATCGCCTTAGTGATAATGAACCTAACAATTTATTATCATCATCCACTACATATATAGTGTACACTTTTTTCACATCCTCTGCTTGCTTCCTCATTTCTTTAAGGCATTGCATAGTGTTCCAATTTTCATTTACTTTAATTAGTTCTTTTGCCATTAACCCCCCTGCAGTGTCTTCAGGGTAGGTTAATAAATCACTAATATCACTGGCATGTTCAGTGTCCTCAATTAGGGAAAGTACTTCTTCTTTTTTATCTTCTGATAATTCTCCAATTACATCAGCAGCATCATCCGATTCTAGGTTATCAATTACTTCCTCAGCAATTTCCTTTGCAGTTAAGTCGGATAAAAGATCTTCCCTAGTATCATCTTCAAGTTCTACTACTACTGCAGCTGATTTTTCTGCTTCAATTAGGTCGAATAAAAAATGAGCATCATCTATGGCTATATCTTCAATAATTTCCGCAATATCAGCAATGTGCAAATCGGAAAGAATTACACTTAATTTTGCTGAGTTATTGCTTTCAATTAAGGTTGTTATTTGCTCAATATAGGCACTATTTATTTCTATTCTATCCGACATGATTGCATAGTTTTATAAAATCGTCAACTGATAATTGCTCAGCTCTTAAAGGTAGTAAATCTACTATTTCACTTTCATTTCTTAAAGTAAAGGGTTTTAAAGCATTTCTTAAAGTTTTTCTTCTTTGGTTAAACCCAGCTTTTACTACTCGTTTAAATTTTTTCTCATCAACAGAAAGTTCTTTTCGATTATTTCTTACGAGCTTTATAACGCCAGATTTTACTTTTGGAGGTGGCGTAAATTCATCTTCATTTACTGTAAAGCAGTATTCAATATCATAAAAGGCTTGCAGGAAAACAGATAAAATTCCTCTCTTTTTTCCTTTTTTACAAGCGATTCTTTCTGCAACTTCTTTTTGAAACATTCCAACTACTTCAGGGATTTGGTCTCTGTTTTCAAAGGCTTTAAATAGTATTTGGGAAGATATATTGTAAGGAAAATTCCCAATTAATGAAAAATTGTAGGGGTATTGTTCTTTTAAATTAAGTTGCAAAAAATCGCCTTCATGTACACTTAGTTTTGGGTAGTTTAATCGGAGGTAAAAAACACTTTCTGTATCAATTTCTACTGCTTCAGTTATAAAGTCCTTTTTTACTAAAAACTGAGTAAGTACTCCCATTCCTGGACCTATTTCTACTACATTTTTTGCATCATCACTCAATAGGTCAGTAATGTCAAACGCTATCCTCTCGTCATTTAAAAAATGCTGTCCTAAGTGTTTTTTGGCTCTTACATTCTTCATCTTATTTTTTTAATCGTTTAAAAAGTTTGGATGCAAAAACAAAATTATTTAGTTCTTTATTGTCAGAATTCAGTAGTCCATCTTTGTTTCCTTTCCACCATATTTCTCCTTTATTAATAAAGGCAATATTTTCACCTATTTCCATTACTGAATTCATGTCATGGGTGTTTACAATAGTTGTAATGTTATATTCTTTAGTAATTTCTTGAATTAAATTATCAATAATGATAGCCGTTTTTGGGTCAAGCCCTGAGTTAGGTTCGTCACACAATAAATATTTTGGTTGCATTACTATTGCTCGGGCAATGGCAACTCTTTTTGTCATTCCTCCACTTAGTTCAGATGGCATTAAATTGTTTATCCCTTCCAAATTCACTCTTTTAAGACAAAAGTTTACGCGTTCTAATTTTTCTGCTTCTGTTTTTTCGGTAAACATATTTAGTGGAAACATTATGTTTTCTTCTACACTCATATAGTCGTAAAGTGCACCTCCCTGAAATAACATTCCTATTTCTTGCCTTAGTATTCTTTGCTGTTTTGTTTTTATGGTATTAAAATCTATTCCATCAAACAGAACTGTTCCGCTATCTATTTTATGGAGGCCAATTAATATTTTAATGAGGGTTGTTTTTCCTGAACCACTTTCCCCAATTATTAAGTTCGTTTTTCCTTTTTCAAACAGAAAGGATATATTTTTTAGCACATGATTGTCCTCAAAATGTTTTTCAATATTTTGCATTTCTATCATGATAGGATAAGGTTTGTTAATATGTAATTGAATAAGAGTATAAGTATACTGCTTGTTACCACAGCACTAGTGCCTGCCTTTCCTACGGCTACTGCCCCTCCTTTAGTATGGTAGCCAAAATAAGCAGAAACAGAAGATATAATAAATGCAAAAAAGATAGTTTTTATCATTGCATAGGTGATGTAAAATGAGTTGAACTCATATTTTAATCCGTACATAAAATCTGCAGTAGTTACATCTGCAGATAATCCTCCTGCCCATGCACCTATCATCCCAATACCCATGCTCATTATTATTAAGAATGGGAAAAAGAAAATAGTAGCAATTATTTTGGGTAAGATAAGGAAAGAAGCAGAATTAATTCCCATTATTTCAAGAGCATCAATCTGTTCGCTAACACGCATGCTCCCAATTTCTGACGCTATGCTTGAGCCTACCTTTCCTGCTAAGATTAATGAAATCATAGTAGGAGAAAATTCTAAAATTAAAGAATCTCGGCTTGCTAAGCCAACTAAATAGGATGGTAAGAGAGGGTTGCTCATGTTAAAAGCAGTTTGTATGCTTACAACTGCTCCAACAAAAAAAGAAAGAATTATTACTAAGCTTACTGAGTTTATACCAACTTTTTCCATCTCTAATACAAGTTGTTTTCTGAAAACACTCCATTTTTCTGGTTTGCTTATGACTTTCTTCATCATACTGAAGTAGAGTCCTAGGTGGTGAAGTAGTTTTATCATATTGGCGGAAATTAAGTAATTTATTTAGATTTGCACATACTTATGAAAATACAAAAATACTACCTTTTATTTATTCTCGTTTTGTTTTTGCTTACTGCTTGCGGAGTTAGTAAGAAAAACGGTTGTAATACTTGCCCTAATTTTTCTTCTATCCAAAGTTATTCTAAATAATATTTTGCTGTAGTTTAACTTTAGATTAATTCTAAATAGCTACATTTGCCCCCATGCAAAAATTAGCTAATTTAGCAATAGGTGCTAAGGGAGAAATGCGGTCAATTTCTGATAGTGATTTGGAACAAAAACTATTAGAGATGGGTTGTACTCCAGGCGAAAAAATTGAAGTTGTAAGGATAGCTCCTTTTGGAGGTCCTGTCGCTATTTTGGTTTCCTCTTATGTGCTGAGTATTAGGAAAGAAGATGCTATGAAGATTGATGTAAAATTATGAAAGAATGAGTAAAAGGCAGATTAAAATCGCTTTAGCTGGAAACCCTAACTCAGGGAAGACTACCCTGTTTAATGCTTTTACCGGCTTGAAACAAAAAGTAGGAAATTATCCAGGAATTACAGTTGAAAAGAAAACAGGGAAATCTGCCTTATCGACTAATGTTACTGCTGAGATAATTGATTTGCCAGGGACTTATTCTTTATTTCCAAAATCAATGGATGAGGAGGTAGCACAACAAGTGCTCTGTAATAATACGGATGATGATTATCCTGATATTACCGTAATTATTGCAGATGCTACCAATTTAAGGCGTTCCTTGTTTTTGCTTACTCAAGTAGTTGATTTAAACATGAATGTAGTATTGGCCCTAAACATGGTTGATATTGCTACCAAAAAAGGGATACTTGTAAATGTAGATTTGTTGTCGGAAGAAATAGGAATTCCGGTAGTAGCAATAAACGCCAGAAAGGGAAAAGGAATTGAGAGTTTAAAAGAAGCGATTGTAAATGCAATAGACCAAAAGCCAAAGAAACCTTTTTTGGATGTAAGTAAAATTTTTAAGGCAGTAATTGAAAAGGCGAATGAAATTAGAGGGGTAGAAAATAATTACGCTTCTTTTTTGGCCTTATGTAAACAAAAGTTAAGTGGTGAGGTAATCAATAGATGTGCTTTGAATCAATTGTGCAAAAAGTATGAGATTATTCCTGAAAGAGCACAAGCAAAAGAAACTGTAAAAAGATATAAAGTAATTGATAAGGTTGTTCAGTCCACTGTTAAAAAAGGGACTCCAGTTGGGAGATATCAGTTTACTAAAAGGGTAGATGATTTATTAATTCACCCTGTTTTGGGTTATGTTGTTTTTCTATCTATTTTATTTTTATTGTTTCA
>JBLGCF010000040.1:0-10010 GCA_047617145.1 Thalassomonas sp.
ACTTCTTCAGTAATGTCTAATTTTCGTGCTTTTTCAATTTGTAAAAGCTCCCCTTCACTCATGTCTTGGACAGCAGTACTCATTATCCTTAAAAGTTCAAACTCTTCATGTGTTACTGCTAATAGTAAACCTCTGCTCAATAAAAAATCACCTACTAAAACAGCAATTTTATTTTTCCAAAGGGCATTAATTGAAAAGAATCCTCTTCTGAAGTTAGCTTCATCAATAACATCATCATGAACCAAGGTTGCAGTATGTAATAGCTCAATCATTGAAGCTGCACGATAGGTATTTTCTTCAAATTTACCAAAAAGTTTAGCGGATAGAAAAACAAACATAGGACGCATCTGCTTTCCTTTTCGTTTTATAATATAATGCATAATCCTATCTAGTAAGGAAACATTACTTTTTAAAGAATCCTTGAACTTTTGCTCAAATAGATTCATCTCCTCCTTAATAGGGGCTTTTATATTTTTTAGTATTGACAAAATAAGTGTAAACTAGAAATGCGAATATACAAAGATTTCCCTCTGATAAATCCTATAAATATCTTTGTTAAAAAGTTATTTTAGCTTGTTTACCAATTGTCCGCAAGCAGCATTAATGTCTTTCCCTTTGCTCTTTCTAAGGGTAACTAGTATGTTGCGTTCCTCCAAGTATTTCATGAAGTTATCGGTAACCCTATTGGACGATTTTTCATAAGGTAAATCATCAACTGTATTGTATTCAATTAAATTGATTTTACAAGGACTTGCTTTGGTGAATTGAGTCAGTTTTTGAGCATCCTCCATACTATCATTTAAGTCTTTAAACAATATGTATTCGTAAGTAACTCTACTTCCTGTTTTGTCATAAAAATAACGTACAGAATCCCTAAGTTCTTCAAGGTTAATTTTCTGATTGATAGGCATTAAAATATCTCTTTTGCTATCGCTTGCTGAATGCAGTGAAATGGCCAAGTTAAAACGCACCTCATCATCTCCTAATTTTTTTATCATTTTAGAGATTCCAGCTGTTGAAACCGTAATTCTTTTTGGGGACATTCCTAGTCCTTTTTCAGTAGTTATAAAGTCGATACTTCCTAAAACAGCTTTGTAGTTCAAAAGCGGTTCGCCCATACCCATATATACAATGTTGGATAGTGGTTTCCCAAAGTTGGAAATTGCTTCTTCATTTAGGATAAATACTTGATCGTAAATTTCGGCAGCAGTTAGGTTCCTCTCTAACTTTAAAGTTCCTGTAGCGCAAAATTCGCAAGCTAAACTACAACCAACTTGTGAAGATATACATGCTGTTAATCGATTTTTAGAAGGGATTAAAACGCCCTCAACCAATAATTTATCGTGTAGTTGTAAGCTGTATTTTATTGTGCCATCAATGCTTCTTTCTCCTTTGTGGATTTTTACAGGATTAATACTAAAATGTTCAGTAAATAAATCACGCATTGATTTTGACAATGAAGTCATTTCATCAAAAGAAGTTGCTCTTTTTTTCCATAGCCATTCCTCTACTTGTTTGGCTCTAAACTTTGGTAATTTATGGGTTGCACAGAATTTTTGTAAATCCTCAGCACTAATATTTCTGATGTCTGTTTTTTTCTCCATTATGTTTGCAAAGATAGTTTACTTTTGTGCTATGCGATTTTTAACAGCCGATTATTTATTTCCTTTATTTATAGCCCCAATAAAACAGGGCGTATTGCAAATTTCTGATAAAGGGGAAGTACTTGCAATTTTTAAAAATAGGAGTGAAGTGCCTCAAGATAAATTAGAAATATTTGAAGGAATACTTTGTCCTGGATTTGTGAATGCACACTGTCATTTGGAACTTTCACATTTAAAAGGGAATGCTGAAAAAGGAAAAGGTTTTTTGCAATTTTCGCACACAATAAGGCAAAGAGATAACTATACGCATAATGCTAAACAACAGGCTATTGAAAGGGCAGAACAAGAAATGATTGCCAATGGAATTGTTGCTGTGGGTGATATTTGTAATACAGGTGATACGTTAGAACAAAAGCAAAAAGAAAATTTGATGTATTATAATTTTATAGAAACTTTTGGCGTACATGAAAATAAGGTTGATGTTGTTTTTAATCAAGCAATAGAGTTGAGAAATGAATTTAGAGCTGCTGATCAAAAGGCGAGCATTGTACCTCATGCACCTTATTCAGTTCCGCCAGTTTTAATGAACAAGATTAACAATGCTTTTGATGAAAAGGATGAATTGCTAACGATTCATATGCAAGAAACAAAAGAAGAAAACCAACTTTTTGAAAATAAGAAGGGAGATTTTTTTGATTGGTTAAACGGTATGAATGCTACTTCAAGTATTTGGGAAAATAGAAATAAATCGACTGATATTTTACAAGAATTAGGGAATAAGAAAATGCTTTTAGTTCACAATACTTTTATGAAAAAAGAGGAGTTAACAGAAAATTATTATTGTACTTGCCCAAAAGCAAATTTATATATTGAAAATGCTTTGCCAGATTATCCCCTTTTTGATACAGAAAAATTATGTGTTGGTACGGATAGTTTAGCTTCTAATGATTCTCTTTCAATTTTAGATGAGCTTTTAATAATTCAGAGCAATTCAAATTTTGATTTGAATACATTGCTTAAAATAGCTTGTAAAAATGGAGCAGAAGCTCTAGGTTTTTCAACTTTAGGGACTTTTGAAAAAGGGAAAATCCCTGGAGTAAATTTAATTCAAAATTTGGAAAACAATAAAATTACTAAATTAATATAGTAGCAATCTTTAAATCCTCTTGAGTAGTAATTTTTAGGTTATTGTCTTCTCCTAAAAGAATATTTATTTCTCCTCCATTTGCTTCAAAAACAGAAGCGTCATCTGTAAAAAGTTCAGAGAACTCTTGAGTATATGCTTCCTTTATATCAGTACTTAAAAAACATTGTGGCGTTTGTACTTTATACAAGTTACTTCTGTCTACATGAACAGAATTTTCTCCTTCAACTTTACGAATAGAATCTTTTATAAGAACTATAGGGATTACACCAACTCCCCTTTTAGTTTCAGCAACTAAGCTATTAATTAATGCAGTAGAAATAAGCGGACGAACGCCATCATGAATGGCAACAATAGAATTAGTATTTATTTCATTTAGCCCATTTTTAACAGACTGAAAACGAGTTTCACCACCAGCAATTAAGGTGTGTTCTTGTGTGAAATTATGTGTTTTGCATAATGTTTCCCAATACTCAAATTGTGTAGAGGGTAAAACCAAAACAATTTTCTCAAAGTGAGAAAATTGTTTTAAGGTGTGCATTAAAATAGGAGTGCCCTTTAATAGTAAAAACTGTTTTGGGAGGTCAGCTTTCATGCGCGAACCTTTTCCTCCAGCAACTATTAAAGCAAATTTTTTCATTTACGGTAATATTAACATTGCATCTCCAAAAGTATGGAAATTGTATTTTTTCTTAATTCCTTCTTTGTACGTTTTCTTCAATAAATCTAATCCTGAAAATGCGGCTACTTGCATCATTAATGATGATTTTGGCAAATGGAAATTAGTTAGCATGCAATTGGCAATTTGGTAAGTATGTGGCGGAAATAAAAAGATATTTGTCCAACCGCTAAATGGAATAACTTCACTTTTAGTGGATACTGAACTTTCTAAAGTACGCATTACAGTTGTTCCTACAGCACAAATTCTTTTTCCTGAATTTTTTGCTTTGTTAATTTTTAAAGCAGCTTCATTTGGAATAATAATTTCTTCTGATTCCATTTTGTGTTTTGAAAGATCCTCAACCATAATTTGATTAAAAGTACCTAAGCCCACATGCAATGTAGTTTCAGCAAATTCAACCCCTTTCAATTCCATTTGTTTCATTAAAATCTTACTAAAGTGCATTCCTGCAGTTGGTGCCGAAACAGCTCCTTCATGCTTTGCATAAATTGTTTGGAAACGCTCAGTATCTTCTTCAGTTGGCTCTCTGCCAAGGTGTTTTGGAAGTGGAGTATTTCCTAAAGCAGTTAAAGTTTCCTTAAATTCTTCATGTGTTCCGTCAAAAAGGAAACGCAATGTTCTTCCTCTTGAAGTTGTATTGTCAATTACCTCAGCAATTAATTCGTCATTATCGCCAAAGAATAATTTATTACCAATTCTTATTTTTCTTGCTGGGTCAACCAATACATCCCAAAGTCTGTTTTCTTGGTTTAATTCTCTTAACAAGAATACCTCAATCATAGCGCCCGTTTTTTCTTTATTTGCATAAAGTCTAGCAGGGAAAACTTTTGTGTTATTAGTTGCAATTACATCTCCTTCTTGAAAATAATCACCAAGATCAGAAACAAGTTTATGCTCTATTTGTCCTGTTGACCTGTGTATAACCATTAATTTTGCGTCTTCACGATTTTCAATAGGTTTCTTTGCAATTCTTGTTTGTGGTAAGTCAAAGCTGAACATTGACAATTTAAATTTCATAGAATTTTGGTTTTAGTTTTGCCTTCAGGAAATTCCTGAAGGGTGTAATTTTAAGCCCGCAAATATAAAGCATTGACAAGCGGAAGTCAAGTGATTAGCTATTTAGTTGCTTTTCAAAGTTTGATACATCTAGGGCATCTGCTAATTGATAGTCGCCAATGGCAGTACGGCATAATTTTGAAAGATGAGCGCCACTGTTTAAAGCCAGACCAAAATCATAGGCTATGGATCGGATATAAGTTCCTTTACTGCATTTTATTTCAAAGCTTACTTTCGGCATTTCAATTCCGGTAATATCAAAGGCGTGGACACTTACTTTCCTTGCCTCTATTTCTATACTCTCTCCTCTTCTTGCTTTTTCATAAAGGCGTTCTCCCCCTCTTTTTAAAGCAGAAAAGATAGGGGGTTTCTGGTCTATCTTTCCAGTAAATTGAGAAGTAGTTTTTTTAATGAGTTCTTCCGAAATATGACTAGTTTCAAAAGTAGCATCTACTTCAGTTTCTAAATCATAACTTGGGGTAGTTCCTCCTAAAGTAATGTCGCCCGTATAGATTTTTGCTTGTCCTTGAAGTTTAGAAATTCGTTTAGTGAATTTACCAGTACAGACAATGAGTAGACCGCTTGCTAAAGGATCTAAAGTCCCTGCATGCCCTACTTTTATTTTCTTTAAACTATACTTTGTTCGGATGAGGTTTTTTATCTTTCTTACTACATCAAAAGATGTCCATCCCAAAGGTTTGTTTATCAAAAGGATTTGTCCGTCTAGAAAGTCCTCTACCGTTTCAGGGAAGTTATTCATATTATAATAATGATGTTGCCATTACAATAGTCCCAATAGTAAAGCAGTAGTAAGCAAAGTATTTAAGTTGACTGCTTTTTACTAATTTTATCATCCATTTACAAGCAATCATCCCTGTTAAAAATGCAAAAATGAAGCCAATAAATAGTGCTAAAAAGTTTGTGTCAGTTGCTGAAATTTCTCCTGATAAAACATCTTTAGCCATTTTCCCAAATATTAAAGGAACAACCATCAAGAAAGAGAATCGTGCTGCTTTTTCTTTGTCAATTCCTAAAAGTACAGCTGTTGATATTGTTGCTCCTGAGCGTGAAATTCCTGGGAGGATAGCTATGGCTTGCGAAATTCCTATAAGGATAGCTGCTTTAATCCCTACTTGTTTTGCTGATGCTTTGGCTTTGTCGGCCAAGAATAATAACAAACCAGTAATTAATAGCATTCCTCCAACTAAGGTTAAAGCTCCACCAAATAGTGCTTCAATTTCATCATTAAAAAACACACCAACCAAGGCAGCTGGTATCATTGATAAAACAATTTTTAAAGAGAATTGAAAGGACTCGTTATTTTTGAATTGAAATAATCCTGAGAATATTTCAATTAAATCTTTTCGGAAAATAATAATAGTGGATAGGGCAGTTGCAAAATGGAGGACAACTGTCATTAGTAGACTTTCTTGCCCCACCTTTCCTTCTCCTAAAATAGCTTTAGCAATCTCTAAATGCCCACTACTGCTTACCGGTAAAAACTCTGTTAATCCTTGAATTATCCCAAGGATAATAGCATTAATTACGTCCATTTATTTTCATTGAATTTCATTTAAAAATACAGGACCGCTTTTAATTCGATTACCTTCAAGTGTAAATGAATATTTAGTATTTAAAAACCCTTTGCCTTGAAACCTTCCCTCTCCCAAGCTTTCAACAGCAACACTTGCGTTTACCGTATTTATTCCTAGCCAACCTCCTTTTATACGAACCTTACTTCCGTCTTCATTAAATTTCCAAGTTACCTTAGTCCCTACAAAGTTTTTATGTTGGAATTTCCTATTTGCAAGGCCTTCAAAACCTTCTCTTTTGATTGTTTCTACGCTATCCTCTTTGTCTTTGTGCATGATTATGTTATCCTCTTTGTTTTTATGCATTATTACGTCATCCTCTTTATTTTTACTCATTATTGCAAAAAATTCAATGATAAAACCAATTGCTATTAGTATTGGGGCTAATGTTAATCTCTGGAAATTAAAAATCTCATCTGAAAATTTTGTTGGATCATCTGACCCTCCTCCAATCATTAAAATTAGTCCGCTAGCCATAAAGGCTAAACCGACAAATAATAAAATGTAATTCTTTTTTGTAAATGCAAAATCCATAGGTAATTTTTTAGTTGTAAAGTTCGCTTTCGTTTTGTTTTATAAATTTTCGTACTGCAAAAAATGTAGATACCCAGCTGAGTAGAAATCCTGAAATAAATATCAGTACAAAGATAATTCCAATAATTTTTAAGTCGGTAATATTTAGCATGCTTGCTGTTTCGCTTTGTATCATTTGTATAGACCCAATCAGCATAAAAATAGCAAAGATAGAGCTGTAGATTCCTTGGTAAATTCCTTTTACTAAAAAGGGCTTTTGAATAAAGCTATTAGTAGCCCCAACAAGGCGCATAGTGCGAATTAAAAAGCGTTTGGAATAAACAGAAAGCCGTATTGTATTATTGATAAGTGCAAAGGCAATAACAAACAAAAGCAAACAAAAGGTAAGTAGGAAAAAGCTAAGTCGGCTAACATTACTATTCAGCTTATCTATTAGATTTTCTTGATAAAAAATATCATGAACAGCTGTATTTTTACTCAATTCACTTGTGATTATTGCTAAACTATCGGTATTGGTATAAGTAGCATTTAGTTTTACATCAATGGATGGTAGGAGTGGGCTGTAGCCTAAAAAAGAAACAAAATCTTCTCCCAAATCCCTCTGTAAATCGATTGTAGCTTGTTCTTTTGATACAAAAGTGCTGCTTTTTGAAAAACTAGCGGCATCTAATACTTTCTGAAATTTCATGATTTCCATTTCATTTACCCCTTCCTTTAGCATGATGGTAAAACCAATATTTTCCTTTACATAATTGGATAGTCTTTGTGCATTTATCAGAACTAACCCAAGTAGGCCAACTACAAACAAAACAAGGGATAAGCTAATAACAACTGAAGCGCCTGACGATAAAATTCGTCTGTTTAATGATGTATTGTTGCTTGATTTCATATAGTTTGCTAAAATATAAAAATACAAATTACTAATTGATGTTATTCATTAACTTTGCAAACTGAATAATATTATAAGATGGATTACAATTTTAACGAGCTGGAAAAGAAGTGGCAAGGCTATTGGAGAGAAAATGAAACTTATAAAGTTTCGGAAGACGCTTCAAAAGAGAAATATTATGTGTTGGATATGTTTCCTTACCCTTCAGGGGCAGGCTTACATGTTGGTCATCCACTAGGGTATATCGCTTCAGATGTTTTTGCGAGATACAAGCGTTTAAAAGGTTTTAATGTATTGCATCCAATGGGGTACGATTCTTTTGGGCTACCAACAGAACAATATGCTATTCAGACAGGAATTCATCCTGCAGTAGCGACTAAAGATAATACTGAAAGGTATAGAAAACAGTTAGACCAGATTGGTTTTTCGTTTGATTGGAGTAGAGAAATACAGACTTCTGATCCGAATTATTACAAATGGACACAATGGATTTTCAAGCAATTGTTTAATTCTTGTTATTGTAATGAGGAAGATAAGGCTATGCCGATTTCTGATTTATTAGCCTATTTTGAGAAAAATGGAAATATCAATACTCAAGCTGTTCGTGATGATAATACGCCAAGTTTCTCAGCAGAACAATGGAATAATTTTTCTGATGCAGAAAAAGAAAAAATGTTGTTGCATTATCGTTTGGCATTTTTGTCGGACACATGGGTAAACTGGTGTGAAGGACTAGGAACGGTTTTAGCGAATGATGAGGTGAAAGATGGACTTTCGGAAAGAGGAGGTTTCCCTGTAGAACAAAAGTTAATGAAGCAGTGGTCCTTAAGGATTACGGCTTATGCGGATAGATTAATTTCAGGATTAGATACTGTAGATTGGTCGGATTCCATAAAGGAAATTCAAAAGAACTGGATTGGAAAATCGAAAGGAGCTTCTGTAAGTTTTAAGCTTGAAAATTGGGATGATAAAATTGAAGTTTTTACTACTCGTCCTGATACTATTTTTGGAGTAAATTTTATGGTGTTAGCGCCAGAACATGAATTGGTTCCTGAGATAACTACTACCAAGCAAAAACGGGAAGTTGAAGCCTATGTAAATACCTCAAAATTAAAATCGGAAAGAGATAGACAAGCTGATAAAAGCGTGACTGGAGTGTTTACTGGAGCTTATGCTATTCATCCTTTTACAGGATATAGAGTTCAAGTTTGGATTGGAGATTATGTGTTGGTGTCTTACGGAACGGGTGCTGTTATGGCGGTTCCATGTGGTGATCAACGGGATTGGGATTTTGCTAATCATTTTGGTTTGGAAATCATAAATATTTTTGAAGAAGTTGATGTATCTAAAGGAGCAAATGAGGACAAAAATGTAAAAATCGCGAATTCTGATTTTTTAAATGGTCTGACAGTTAAAAAGGCAATGAATTTAGCAATTTTTAAAGTTGAAGAAGGAGGTTTTGGAAAAGGTAAAATAAATTATCGTTTGCGTGATGCAATATTTAGTCGTCAAAGATATTGGGGCGAGCCTTTCCCAGTATATTATAAAAATGATACAGCTTATATTTTAGACGATAATAAGCAAGTTACATTGCCTGCGGTCGATAAATATTTACCAACGGCAAGTGGTGAGCCGCCATTGGCAAGAGCAAGAAAAGAGGATTGGAGTGTATTTGAAGGAGATAGAATGGAAACTAATATCATGCCAGGATGGGCAGGAAGTTCTTGGTACTTTTTGCGTTACATGGACCCAAATAATGAAGTGGAGTTTTGTGGAAAAGAAAAATCAGATTATTGGGGGCAAGTAGATTTGTATATTGGAGGTGCTGAGCATGCTGTCGGTCATTTATTATATTCTCGTTTCTGGACTAAATTTTTGTACGATAGAGGATTTATTTCTTTTGATGAGCCATTTAAAAAAATGATTAACCAAGGAATGATTTTAGGTAGATCGAGCTTTGTATATAGAATAAATGATACCAATACTTTTGTGAGTTTTGACAAGAGAAAGGAACACAAAACTACAAGATTACTTACTGATATCAGCTTTGTGGATAATGATGAGTTGGATTTGGAGGCGTTTAAAAATTGGAGAGAAGAATATGCTAATGCTGAATTTATTCTAAATGAGGATGGAAAATATTTGTGTGGACATGAAGTGGAAAAAATGTCAAAATCAAAATATAATGTACAAACCCCTGATAATTTGGTAGAAGATTTTGGGGCAGATACTTTGCGTTTGTATGAAATGTTTTTAGGACCATTAGAACAATTTAAGCCCTGGGATGTGAAAGGAATAAATGGGGTGCATAACTTCCTACGTAAGTTTTGGCGTTTGGTACATGATACAGAAAATAACTTTTCAGTTTCAGATGAAACACCAACAAAAGACAATTACAAGACCCTGCATAAAACCATTAAAAAAGTAGAGGAAGAAATTGAGCGTTATTCTTTTAATACGGTAGTAAGTACTTTTATGATTTGTATAAATGAGTTGACTGAACAAAAAT
>JBLGCF010000041.1:0-9937 GCA_047617145.1 Thalassomonas sp.
ATTTCATTTACTAATAATCGGCTTGCTAAGTGTTCTTTTTTCCTTTTTTTAGACGTGTAATTGCTAATATTTATACCTCCCCCTAATGCCATTATTTCTTCTAGTGTTTCCGTAATTTCCCAGACCAAGATAGTGATTTTTTCACTCTCTATTTTATTAATTATTGGCATAAGGTTGATTTGTTGGCTGCGAATATATTAATTATGTTTATCTTTGCAATCTTAAAAAAACGGAAACTATGAATTATAAAGTAAAAGATATCTCATTAGCTGAATGGGGAAGAAAGGAAATAAATTTGGCAGAGGCAGAAATGCCAGGATTAATGTCTATTAGAGAAGAGTTTGGAGATAGTAAGCCATTGGCAGGAGCAAGAATTGCAGGGTGTTTACACATGACAATTCAGACCGCTGTATTGATTGAGACGTTAGTTTATTTAGGTGCTGAGGTTACTTGGTCATCTTGTAATATTTTCTCTACTCAGGATCAAGCAGCAGCTGCAATTGCAGTAACAGGAGTTCCTGTTTTTGCTTGGAAAGGATTAAATGAAAAAGAATTTGATTGGTGTATTTTACAGACTCTTACTGCTTTTGAAGGAGGGAAATCTTTGAATATGATTTTGGATGATGGCGGTGATTTAACCAATATGGTTTTTGATAGATTCCCAGAAATGATAGCTGACATAAAAGGACTTTCGGAAGAGACTACTACAGGAGTACACAGATTATATGAGAGAATGGAAAAAGGAACTCTTTTTACTCCAGCTATTAATATTAATGACTCGGTTACTAAATCAAAATTTGATAATAAGTACGGTTGTAAAGAGTCATTAGTAGACGCAATTAGAAGAGCTACTGATGTAATGATGGCGGGTAAGGTTGCCGTTGTTGCCGGTTATGGTGATGTAGGTAAAGGTTCTGCAGCTTCACTTAGAGGTGCAGGTGCTAGAGTTATTGTTACTGAAATTGACCCAATTTGTGCCTTACAAGCAGCAATGGATGGATTTGCAGTAAAAAGAATGGATGATGCGTGTAAGAATGCAGACATCATTGTAACAACAACAGGAAATAAAGATATTATTCAATCTCGTCATTTTGAGGGAATGAAAGACAAAACGATTGTTTGTAATATCGGACATTTCGATAATGAAATTGATGTGTCTTGGCTAAATGATAATTGGGGACATACTAAAGATACAGTAAAGCCTCAAGTGGACATGTATACTATTGACGGAAAGGATATCATTTTATTAGCTGAAGGTAGATTGGTGAATTTAGGCTGTGGTACAGGTCATCCTTCTTTTGTAATGTCTAATTCATTTGCAAACCAAGTATTAGCACAATTAGAATTATGGAATAATACAGATGCATACAAAAATGAAGTATATATGTTGCCTAAGCATTTGGATGAAAAGGTGGCAAGGTTGCACTTAGCTAAAATTGGAGTAGAGTTAGAAACTCTGCGTTCTGATCAAGCGGAATATATTGGGGTGAAAGTAGAAGGACCTTACAAACCAGAGTATTATAGGTATTAGTAATTGAACATAAATTACTAGATGAAAAGTCCGAGAAATCGGGTTTTTTTAATTAGAAATATGCATATGACTTCCACTCAAGGTCCAGTAGTATTTTTTTAGTGGAAGTAATGCTGGTGAGTTCAGTACGCTAGCGTCATTGCTTAATAAAAAAGCTGAGGTGCAGCAACCGCAATAAGCAATTCCGGCATCTACAGAGTCAATTTGGGAGCATGATAGTGATGGCTCATAACTGCAATTTCTGTCATACACCTTGTAATCATTACCCACACCATGGTAAATAATGATGCCTTCAACTCCTCCTTCAATAAAAATGGAGTTGCCAGAAACTTGCAAATCGCTATATTCTGGCAAATTCAAATCAATGTTAATATTTACATAAACTTCTTGTATGTAGTCGTCTTTTGTATTGCAAGTTGATAAAAAAAAGAGTGCGCTAAGGATGTAGAATGTTGACTTCATAACTGCAATTTTATGAAAAAGAAATGAATAATTCATTTATTGATGTATTAATTTATTTGTTATCTTTACGGCCTTTAAAAAACAGAATTTATATTTAAACGAAACATTATACCATGTTGAGAAAAATTTATTTAATAGCAATTTTAGTACTTACTTCATCATTTGCTATGGCTCAATCAGGCTCCTTGAAGGGGGTAATAACTGATGCAATGAGTGGAGAGTCAGTCCCTTTTGCTAATATTGTTATTGAAAAGAATGGAAATCAATCGGGAGGAGCAATGACTGATTTTGATGGAAATTATACAATTAAGCCTATTGAGCCAGGGACTTATACCATAAAAGCAACATTTGTTGGTTATGGTACAGTTGAGGTTACTGGAGTTATTGTTTCGTCAAATAAGATCACTTTTCAGGATGTAAAATTGCAGCAAGGTATTGCGATAGGAGAGGTGAAGGTTATTGCTTATAAAAAACCACTTTTGGATCAAGATAATCTTTCAGGGGAAACAAAAACAGCAGAAGAGATTGTTGCATTACCTACAAGAAATATTGCCTCAGTAGCTGCAAGTACTGCAGGTATTTACCAACAAGATGAAGGAGATGATGTTAATGTAAGGGGGTCTCGTTCGGATGCGACTGAATATTATGTTGATGGTATTAAGGTGAGAGGAAATATGGGGGTGCCTACTTCAGGTATTGAACAAATTACTGTGATCACAGGTGGTG
The DNA here is from genome assembly GCA_047617145.1 of Thalassomonas sp. Classification (GTDB taxonomy): domain Bacteria; phylum Bacteroidota; class Bacteroidia; order Flavobacteriales; family BACL11; genus UWMA-0277. Next base: position 2,720 of record JBLGCF010000041.1, read on the forward strand.
TTCCTGCGCAATATGGTGATGCTACCGGAGGAATTATTTCGATAACTACAAAAGGACCTTCTAATAAAATGTTTGGAGGTATTGAGTTTGAATCTTCTTCATTATTTGATAGTTATAATTACAACTTATTAGGTTTTGCTCTTTCTGGTCCTATTTTGAAAAAAAGGAATACTGATGGCTCTAAAGGGTCTTCAGTAATTGGGTATTTCTTGGCAGGTGAATTTAGAAGTGTTGATGATACTGATCCTTCAGCAATTGGAATGTGGAAAGTGAAAGATAATAAATTGGATGATTTACGAGCTAATCCATTTCAAATTGCACCAAATGCTTCAGCAGGTCTTTTAAGTAGCTCTGAATTTTTAACTGAAGATGATTTTGAGAATGTACAAGCAAAACAAAATGCGAACGAAAAAAGATTTAATCTTTCTGGAAAGTTAGATGTTAAGCCGAGTAAGAATACTTTCCTTTCATTAGGTGGGTCATACTATGCTCGTGAAAGCAGGGATTTTTCAGCTTGGCGTTCAATGTTCTCTTCTGATAATAATCGTCATTCAACTCAACATACTTACCGGGTATTTGGTAAACTGGTTCAAAAATTTGGTTCAGCTGAAGACAATGATGATCAATCATCAGCTACTATAAAAAACGCTTTCTTTACCATTCAAGGTGATTATACAAATAACAAATATACTTATGTTGATGCTGAACATCAAGATGATATCTTTAATTATGGATATGTTGGTAAATTTGTCACTAGTAAAGCTCCTATATATGAATTTGGTTTGGCTGTTGATTCTGCAAATGGCCGTCTTTATACAGGTAGAGTGTTAAATGGTTGGACAGATACACTTTTTGAATATACTCCTGGATCTCAATTGAATTTAGGCTTTAGTAATACTGCTTTAGAAAATTATACTAATGCATATATTGATTTGTTCTCAGAATATAATCTATCTTCTTATATAAGTGGATATGGTGCTGATGGACAGTTAAGAACAGCAATTGACTTACAAGGAAAAGGATTGCTTAATGGCCAAGGACCTTCAAACGTATATTCTTTGTTTGGTAATCATGGTTCTATGTATATGGTTTCTGCCAAGCAAGAAAACACCCAAACTACTTTTAAAGCCTCAGGTTCTGCAGATATTAAATCGCACGAATTTTCTTTTGGTTTTGAATTTGAACAACGAAAAGATTATTATTGGCAATTTAATGCATCATCAAATAGTCAATCTCCATCTATATGGGGTTTAATGCGTCAGCAAGCGAATAAGCATATTTTGGAACGAGATTTGTCTAATCCGGATCCTGTATTTGATGCAAATGGAATTTACCAAGATACTATAAACTATGACCGTTTGTTTATTTCAAGTGAGCAATCAACTTTTGATGCAAACTTTAGGAAATATCATAATATTGGCCAGTTAGATTTTATTGATATTGATTCATATACTCCTGATGCATTTAGTTTAGATATGTTTAGTCAAGATGAGTTATTAAATAGTGGCTCCTCATTAATGTACTATTATGGGTATGATGTCTATGGGAATAAAAATGAAGCACATAATACATTAAAGGATTTCTTTACACATAAGGATGAAAATGGGCAATTCACAAGAAATATTGCTGCCTATAATCCAATTTATCAGGCAGGGTATATTCAAGATAAGTTTGCAGTTGAAGATTTAATTTTTAATGTTGGATTAAGAGTGGATCGTTTTGATGCTAATCAAAAAGTATTGAAAGATAAATACTTACTATATACTGCATATACTGCTGGTGCTGATGTTGATTTATTGAATTCAAACTCTACTCCCTCAACAATTGATGATGATTATGTTGTTTATGTTGATGATGTCGAAAACCCATCAGCTGTTGTTGGATATCGTAACGGAGATATTTGGTATAATGCTGAAGGACTCGTTATTTCTGATCCTAGTTTATTAGCTGAGGAAGCAGGGGGTAAAATTGCTCCTTACTTAGTAAGCCCTGATAATGCAAAAAATGGAGATGTTAAAATGGATGCTTTTAAAGATTATAAGCCTGAAACTATATTTATGCCAAGAATAGCATTTTCTTTCCCAATTTCAGATGAGGCACAGTTCTTTGCACATTATGATGTCTTGACGCAAAGACCACCAACAGGAAATAGATTAGAACCAGTTGATTATTTATTTATGGCAGATAGAGTTGGTGCAACTTTGAATAACCCTGACTTAAAGCCTGAAAAAACAGTTGACTATGAATTAGGATTTGCTAAAACTTTATCCTTAAAGTCAGCTCTTAAGATATCTGCATTTTATAAGGAATTAAGAGATATGATTCAAATAACCAATACCTTAGCTGCATATCCGGCTCAGTATTATACTTATGGTAACATCGATTTTGGCACTGTAAAAGGGATGTCGATTAATTATGATTTAAGAAGAACAAATAATATACAACTTACAGCTAATTATACTTTGCAGTTTGCTGATGGTACTGGCTCTTCAGCCACATCAGGAGCTAGTTTAGTTAATACAGGGCAGCCAAACTTACGCACTACAATTCCATTGTCCTATGACCAAAGGCATGCAATTTCGGCTTCAGTTGATTATCATTATGGTGATGGTAAAGATTATGACGGACCAGTTTGGTTGGGTGCTAATGTTTTTCAAAATGCTGGAGCAAATCTTATGTTTTCGGCAGGATCAGGGACACCTTATTCTCGTCAATCTAATATTACTCAGGAAGCAGCTGTTGGAATTAATGATCGTTCTACTTTAGCTGGTAGCCTTAATGGTTCTCGCTTGCCTTGGCAATTTAGAATGAATCTGAAAGTGAATAAATCATTTGAAATTAAATGGAATGATAAAAAGAGTTCTAATTTAAATGTATATGTCCAAGTACAAAACTTATTGGATGCTAGAAATATAATTAGCGTCTATCGTGCAACAGGTAATCCTGAGGACGATGGGTATTTAACTTCATCAGCAGCACAAAACACAATTGATGCAAAAAATGATGCGGAAGCGTTTAGATATTTATACTCTTTAGCTGTTAACGATCCTTCTAACTATAGTCTTCCGAGAATGTGGAGGGCAGGTATTAGTTTACAATTTTAATTAGATAATGAAAATGATACTGAAAAATATAGCATTTATGAATAATTCAATAAAAACAATAATAACTCTTTACCTAGCTCTATTTACTATGGTATTAGTAGCAAAAGAGAATGTAAATCAAAAAATATCCTCTGTTATTAACACAAAAATTGCCGCAGGTTGTTCTCCGTCTACTTCTCAAACTGATTTAGATATTAATAATGTGAGAACTACCATTATGGGTGGAGGTGATATGTGGTGGAATTTAGCTGATGCTCAGTATGAAGTGCCTAAAAAGGGGAATAAGCATTCTATGTTTGCTGGTGCACTGTGGATTGGAGGTATTGATGCAGGGGGACAATTAAAAGTAGCTGCCATGACTTATCGACAGTCAGGTAATGATTTTTGGCCAGGCCCATTAAATACTACAAACGCAACAATATCGTCTGATGAATGCACGAAATGGGATAAACACTTTAAATTAGAGCGTTCAGCAGTTGAGGAGTATGTTGCTCGTTTTGATACAGACCCTACTTATATAATTCCTAACTCAATCTTGGAATGGCCAACCGCAGGAGATCCAACTTTAGGACAAGATCAATTCCTAGCTCCTTTTTATGATGTTAATGCCAATGGAATTTATGAACCTTATGATGGTGATTATCCTGATTATAATATTACAGGAAACAATAAACAAGCTAAGTTATTTGGAGATCAGACATTATTCTGGATTTTTAATGATAAAGGAAATGTTCATGCTGAAACAGAAGCAGAACCATTAGGGCTTGAAATACATGCACAAGCATTTGGTTTTACGGCGGATAATGAATTAAATGATATGACTTTCTATAATTATAAGATAATCAACAGATCAACATTACCACTCAATGATACTTATTTTGGGCAGTGGGTTGACCCAGATTTAGGTTATTATTTGGATGATTATGTTGGGTGTGATGTTGGACTTGGATTAGGTTTTTGTTACAATGGAGATGCTGAAGATGAAGGTGCTAACGGATATGGATTTAATCCACCAGCTATTGGAGTTGATTTTTTTCAAGGCCCACTAGCCGACTTAGGCGATGGGATTGATAATGATAGAGATGGAGTTATAGATGAATCAGGAGAGCAGATTATGATGTCAAAATTTGTATATTATAATAATGACGCAACAGTTATTGGAAACCCTAATGGTGGAACTGATATTTATAACTACTTAAAAGGTATATGGAAAGACAATGTACCGATGACTTATGGGGGGGATGGGCATGGTGCTGGTGTAGGTTCTACTCCAGAATTATGTAATTATATGTTTCCAAATGAAACTGACACCGTATTTGGTACTCCATGGACTGAAGTAACCGCAGGCAATATTCCTGCCGACAGAAGATTTATACAATCTGCAGGTTCATTTACTTTAGAGCCGGGTGCTGTAAATGAAATTACTACTGGAGTAGTTTGGGCAAGAGCCGTTTCAGGTGGTTCGGCTGCATCAGTAAGCTTATTGAAAGTATATGACAGAACTGCTCAAGCGTTATTTAATAATAACTTTGACATTATTAATGGGCCTGACGCGCCTGATATCACTGTTAGAGAATTAGATGAAGAGTTGATTTTTACTTTATCAAATGAGGGTAATTCTAATAATATTAATGAATTGTATTTTGAAAAAGATCCATTTATTACTAACCCTCTAAATATTCCAGATAATGTAAATTATGAATTCCAAGGCTATCTAGTATATCAATTAAAAAATGAAACTGTATCTGCAACTGATTTAGATAATGCTGATAAAGCAAGGTTAGTTTTCAGAAGTGATATTAAAGATGAGGTGTCAAGTATTATTAATCATTATAAGGATCAAGGATTAGGTGGTGTATGGGTTCCTATTGAAGAAATTTCCGGAGTTTTAGGTGATGGTGTTGTTGGTTCTGTTGATGAAGGAATTGAATATTCGTTCCAGATTACGGAGGATAGATTTGCGTTAGGAAACACACGTTTAGTAAATCACAAAACCTATTATTTTATGTCATTAGCATATGCATATAATTCGGCAGAAATAAATGAAGATCCTTATGCAGATGCTTCTATTGATCCTGATTTTGATGGTAGAAATAGACCGTACTTGCAAGGCAGAAGAAATATTAAGTCTTATTCTGCTATTCCTCATTCCGCGGAATCTGCAGGCACTGCACTTAACGCTGCGTATGGTGATGGTGTTGAAATTAAGCGAGTAGAAGGAACTGGAAATGGAGGAAACGCTTTAGAGCTTACTTCTGCAACTATTGATGCTATCCTTGAAAGTCCTAATCATAGAGCTATGGATTTAATCTATGAGGCAGGACAAGGGCCAATTGATATTTCAGTTGTTGACCCTGTTAAGATTGCTAAAGGAAATTTTATGTTAAAGTTGATGGATCCTGTAATAAATTTAGGCTTGATTACTTCTTATAAAAAATGGTCTTTAATTGATGAAGAAACGGGTAATATTAAAGCTTCAGCTACTGAGGATATTTTAGTTGGAACTGAAGTTTATATAAATAGCTTAGGGTTAAATGTTAAAGTTAAACAAGTTAGTTATCCCGGTGAAGATCCTGAAAATATAATGAGTAATGGTTTAATTTCTAGTTCTATTGAGTTTGAAAATGCAAATGACAGATGGTTAACTGGTTTAGCTGATCGAGATGATGATGGATCATCTTGGGGTTGGGGATTAAATTGGATCAGGTCAGGATCCTATACTAATGAGGATGTAAGTACTTTAAGTGATTATAGTCAGAATGATGACCCTAATGGTGCTTTTGAAGGCGCTATAATGCAAACGAATATTGTAAATATTTTTGGAGGTATTGAGGTAACTGGAGGGACTTGGGCTCCTTATCATTTTGCATCTAATTTTAATGACGGGCCTGGTTTTAGTAATTCAGTAACAAATCAGTCAAAACTAATAAATTTGAATTCTGTTGATATAGTATTTACTAATGACACTTCAAAATGGACAAGATCATGTGTTGTAGAAGCGCAGGAAGATGCCGCACTTTCTGTTGGTCAACAGAAAAAAATGGGACTAAGGAAATCGCCTTCAGTTGGTAAAGATGGACAGCCAGATGCTAGCGGAACTATTGGTATGGGTTGGTTCCCTGGTTATGCTATAGATATTGAAACAGGTGAAAGGTTGAATATTATCTTTGCTGAAGATTCATGGCAAATTTCAGAAAATGGATCAGATATGATCTGGAATCCGACATCTAAAATTACAACTGAAATTCGTCCTAGCTTCAACGCAGGACCGCCAGTCGAATTTTCAGGTGGTAATTATTTGTTAGGTGGTAAACATTTTGTTTATGTTGTTAACGGAAACTCTTGGGTGAAAGGAACGGAAGATTATATTAATGGCAACTTTACTAATGTTAATGAAGCTCCTAATTATGATAAGGGTACTTGGATTCACGCAAGGTTACTTAATGATGTGTCGGATGCTGGAAAATTCAGAGTATTCCAGAAAGTTTCTTGGTGTGGAATTCCCTTATTATCACCAGGTAGAACTTTAAAAACTGAAATAGAAGAAGAAAAGAATGACGCAACAATTAAACTTAGGGTAACTAAGCCATATAGACAATATGAAACTGTAGCGGCCGATAAGATATTAGATAAAAATGAAATATTAGTGATAGATTCAACTTATGTGGTAGCTTATCAAAATTCAGCAACTACATGGGGAGGAAAGGCAGTTTCTCATGACGGTAATACATATCAGCTTGGTGAAAGTTTTGTGGCTACTACAAATACATTTGTTGGAGTAAGCGATCCAGCTAATAATACTTTTCCTCAAGGAAGAGCTAGAGTTATTGAAGCAAATTCAATTAATTTATTTAATCCTACTTACGGTTTCAGCACAGATAATATTGTTGCCACAACAGGAGATCTAAATGTTGCGAAAGATGCAATGGAATTGATTAATGCTGTTCCTAATCCTTATTATGGTTATTCAGCTTACGAGACCAATCAGTTAGACAATAGAGTAAAGTTTACTAATTTACCACAACAAGCAACAATTTCTATTTTTACAGTAAGTGGTACTTTAGTGCGTAAGATTAAGAAGGATGATTCCATAACTTCAGTTGATTGGGATTTA
>JBLGCF010000042.1:0-9703 GCA_047617145.1 Thalassomonas sp.
TGAAATAATAACAGTTGAAGGCTCAATTTTTACAATTTTATTTAAAGTTGCATTCGCATACCAAAGCCTTCCTTCAGGCCCTATCACAGCACCCATAATCCCTGGCTCATTTGTTTGTATTCTAGCAATTTCATTTGCAGGAATATTACTCACATCATAAAAAACAATATCACCATTACTATGATCAGTAACAACTAGCCTATTATCAATAATATCAATTCCTGCTGGCTGAACTAAGCCTGTTGTTACTACTTCCTCCCAACTATAGCCAACTACTTTTTGGTACTCTGCTAATGTTTCTTGAGGACCCCAAGAAGGCGCTCCTCCTAAACTTCCTGTTGTAATATCTAATCTCAATATTCTTTGATTTCCTCCATCTACAAAATACAACCACTTTTTATTTTTATCTAAAACCAAGTGATTTACAATAGTATGATTTATGGCACTTAAGCCCATTCCTTGATACCTCAAAACCTCACCATCATCATGATCAGAATTTCCTGGGCCATGATCCTCAGCAAAATCATAGCGTACTATATCATTACTAAAATCATCATATACCCAAAACGCATTTCCTTTTTCAAAAGCAATACCCATGCAATAAGGACTCTCATGCAACATATCTAAGTGTGAGCCATTTGTTCCTGGCCCTGCATCTTTAGCATAAATCAAAGGATCACTAGACCAAAGAGTTGGCCCTGTAAAAGAACCCCCTTGATGATTAGCATCTAAAACAGAAGTTGAAGTTGCAAAATTACCGTTATTACTAAATGCTATTCCAGATGGTAAGGACATAAAATGATATGCATTCCCGTCTTGCTTTAATGAATCCACTTGTCCTGAAACACCAGGATTAGTAACTGTTACAGTTGTTCCTCCATTGTTTTCTGTTTCTGTATTTATAATCCATAAATCTCCATTAGGATGAAAGTCTAAATCCCTTGGCTGATCAAGCTGATTACTAGCGTTAACAATTACATCATAAGTAAAGGTATTGGTAGTTGATGTATAAGAAGGAATAATATTTGGAATTGGATCTTTCACAGTTACAGTCTTCACCAAATTATCATTAGATGGGACTGCATCAGCACCTTGCCCATTAATATTTGAAATCCATAATTCAACAGCATAAGCTCCTGTTGAACTTGGCGACCATACTGTAGGGTGCATAAACTCATAGTGCGTAAATGGATCAATATTTAACCCTGATAAATTTTGACTAATAGTAGCTCCACCATTAATTGTGTAATTCACATCCAAAGAATTTATAGTAGTAGTCCCTAAGTTTTTAATTTTTGCTTCTAAATCAATATTACCAACTAAAACATAAGCTGGGGTTTCAATGTGTAGCATTGCCCCATCAATTGCAGGTGGGAGATTTACTGTAAATGAAAAGGTTTCATTACTCGATCCTGCTGAAAAAGAATATAAAGGAAAACCCGCAATATTAACAACAAATTGCGCACCACCATCACCATAACCATCTCTTGATAAAATATCGTAAGTAGCCCCATTAGTTAAGGTCCAAGGACCTTCATTAATGGTAGTGTTGTCAGCATATCCTCCAGAAGTATTATTGACTGCATTGCAACCAACTCCAGAATTTCCTCCACTAAAAATAGTTGCTGCACTACCACAATTATTTCCTGTAGGAGTTAATTCCCAGTAAATTTCTTCTCCCCAATTATCTGTTCCTACATCAATGGTAACCTGTGTTTGAGCAAAAGTAAAAAGAGACATTATTGTCATTCCAAATATAAGAATTATTTTTTTCATGGTTTTAATTTTTAATAAATTTTGTTGTTGTGTTATCTGTTTTAATAAAATAAATTCCTTTTGACAATTCACTTACATCAACAGAAGAATTGGTACTACTTATACTTCCTTGAATTACAGATTTTCCTGTAACATCATGGATTAAAAATTCACCTGTAAAGTTAGATGAAAATAATTTATCATTTACAGGATTAGGATAAATAGATAATTCACTAGAAAATGCTTCAACAACCGAAACCGAAGCAGATACATTTACAGGTATCATTTGCGTATTTTCTATATTTTGAGTATTTAAATTAAAATAGTCCACTGAAATACTATCTGAAAATTCAACAGCAGATTTTAGCAAGACTTGATATCTTTCTCCTGGCAATAACACTAAAGTATCAGCAATTTCTATGTTTGGCAAAGGCCTCCCGTCAGAAGAAATAATCTTTGCATTTAATTGAGCAGGAAAGATAAAGCGATTACCAAAATAGCCAATATTTGCCAACCTTAACAATACTATTTCATTTGCTTTAGAAGTAATTGCAGCCACATTAGTATCTGACAATTGATACTCAGCCCTTCCGTTTACAAAGAAATATTGAGGATTATAATCAGGCAATAAACGCATAATTGTTGTTGTATCGTGAGGAGCATTTATTATAGAATCCGTATGCCAAATGGTATCAATTTCTGAAGTCATCCAAGCATATTCTTTATCAAAAGTGAAGCCACCATCCCAAGTTTCATTTGCGTTTTGAGGCTTTATAATTAACATCCCATACATTCCTGCTTGTACATGTAAGGAGGAAGTAACATGGCAATGGTATAAATAAGTTCCAGGATGAGGCGCTTTAAAATAATAGGATTCAGTATCATTATGTCCAACTTCCCACGAAAGGTGAGGAACTCCGTCATTCCATTGATCAACATCCAACCCATGCAAATGAATAGTATGTGAAGCACTTTGCGACATATTTCTTAGCTTTAGTTCAACAGAATCCCCTTCCGTATAAACAAGTGTAGGACCAGGAATATCTATAGGCGTCATCATAAGTGAAGTAAAACCCATGAGCATAGTATTAGTCCCATCCCACAAAACATGTTGTGGGCCCATATCCATTTTAGAAAATATATTTGTAGTTGTAATTTGCTGAGCAACTGAAGAAATTACCATTCCTAAAACACCAAATATAATAAGTAGTTTTCTCATTTTTAAGGTGTAATTAAAATTGTAGTAAACATCCCATTAGGATAAATATTATTACCCATTACTGCTACTAAATTATGGTCATGAATTGGAAATTCTCCTTCTTTATCAGGAACAATTTGCAACACTATAGTTTCCATAGGATAAACTGGAAAAGTGTCTTTTTCCCTACCAACATGAGCACCATTTTTAGATGAATATTTTATAGTTGCATGATAGCCATGAAAATGCATAGAATGAATGCTTAATCCTGTATTTGTAATGTATAAATATAAAGTATCTCCTACTTGCCCAGTAATTCTAGCAAGAGGGTTAGCATTGATGTTTGGGTTACTTACTGAGTTAATCGTAAAATATTTAGGATCGTATTGATTCCAGCTGACTATATTCCCTAAAACTAATTGAGTATTCCAATCGGAATTATGCTCCTTGATATTCCAATAAAAACTAGCATGATTGTGATTTTTAACCACTATCATTCCTGCTAATCCTAAATAGGTATTTTTCGGAAAATCAGAAGGATCATGATAAATATAAGAACCTTTTGTTGTAAAAACTGTTTGTAAAAAAATAGAATCAGTTGCAGGAATGCTTACAACAGAACTTACCCCTTTTATCACAAAATCATGTGTAGTATTATCAGTATTATAAACCCACAAATCCAAAGTATCCCCTTGCATTAAATTAATAATTGGGTTGGATTGACTATAGGTTGGACTATCGTTAAAAGTGAGGTAAGGAACCTTAGCACCATCAACCGTTACTAAAGAATCTGCAATAATATATAAGGACTGATTTAAAGTAGTTGCAGTACTATAAAACGAAAGAAAAAAAAGAGTTATTCCTAGTATTAGTTTATTCACTAATTGTGAATTTCTGAGTTTCCATAAACATGCCATCAGTATATGTTTTTATAAAATATACTCCATTATTTAATGCGCTAACATTAATTAAAGTTGCTGTTGTATTTTCAAATACTGAGTTTAGCACTTGTTTTCCTTGAATATCAAAAATAGTAACGCTATTAAAAAGAGAAGATGTTGCAACTGAAATAATATCAGAAGCAGGATTTGGGTATACCAAAACCGTATTCGTTTCTTTTTCCTGAACTAAAGTTACTTCAGTTGAAGTAATAATCCAAGTACAAGTATCTCCATCTAATGGGTTGTTTATATCATAAACTCTTACTCTTAAAGTACCACTTCCAAAAGTACCTAAAGGATTGACCGTTAATTTCACATAACCGTTTAAACCTCCTATAAGAGGTGCCATTTGATTTGTTGCTCCTGCTAAAGGAATAGTGCCAAAACAAATCCCCTGTATACACACCATTCCATCCCATGAAGGGTTAATAGTATTCTCTACTATTTCAACCTCTAAATTAAGAGTATCACCCGTTAAGTTTTTTTGCTCAATTAAAAGTTCATTATATGCATTAGGATCAACTTCTTGAACAATAGTATCATTTGGTAACCACATGAATGAGGTTTGTGCATTAACTGTAGAAAATGCAAAAAATGCCATTAAAATAAAGAGTGAGTTTTTCATAATATAAATTTTTATGCTACAAAAATACGCTTTTATTTTTTTAGATGAACTTCCCTTGTTTTGAATTCTTATCCGTTCAATTTCCTGAAAAGTGAAAAAGTAAAATTTTGGATAGTTTCAAAAGGGGTATTATGATCTTTCTTAAAAGAATCTACAGGAGTAAAACAGCCTTCAAATTTCTTTTTTAAGTCCAATTCAGAATATTTACAAATTTCCAAACCACTGCATTTACTAGGACCTTCATCAGAAAAGGTAGCCAATAGGAAATAGCCAGAAATAGCAGAGTCCACCAATTTTTTATAGCTATTTATATCACTTTCCTGTGTTAAAAAATGAAAAACTGCTCTATCGTGCCATAAATCATATTTTTCAGTAGGATTAAATTCGGTAATATCAGTTACAATCCAATTTACATTTTTAGCCAACTCCCCTAGTCTTTTTTTAGCTCTTTCAATTGCATTAGCCGATATGTCTAAAACTGAAATATTAGTATATCCTAGATTTAGTAATTCATCAACTAAAAAGCTATCTCCTGCCCCAATATCAATTATAGAAGCATGTTTACTCAGTTTTAATTGTGCTATTAAGTTTAATGAAGTTTGAGGTACTTTTTGAAACCAACTAACCTCTTGCATACCTTTAGTAGCATAAATGTTTTCCCAATGTTTTTTATTTACTTTCATCCTATTTTATAAGGTTGACGGACACACCTCATCAGATAAATTAATGTTTGTATTTTTTATTGCACCAAATCCACCTTCAATATTAGTAACATTATGTATACCTTCTCTTTTCAATAATGAGCAGGCAATAACCGAACGGTAGCCACCCGCACAGTGCACAAAATTTTCTGCAGAAGCATTTAGTTTATCGTTTCTCAAATTACTTAGAGGGTTCAATACGGCAGAAACAATATGCCTATTTTGATATTCAGCTTCTTTTCTTACATCAATAATATCAATTTGATTATCTCTTTGAAAAATAGTATTGAAAGCATCAGCAGTAATAGAATTCATAGTTTCTAAATCATCTTGATTCCAAGCCTTAATCCCTCCCTTTAAATGCCCCAAAACATTATCAAAACCAACACGGGACAAACGGATAGCAACTTCTTCCAACCTATCCTTATCACACACCAATAAAATTGGAGTTTCTACCTTCTTAATAATCGTTCCTACCCAAGGAGCAAAATCCCCATCAATACCAATAAAAATAGAGTTTGGGATAAATCCTTTTACAAAATCAGCAGCATCTCTTACATCTAAAACAATAACCCCTTCTAGCACTGACTTTGCTTTAAATTCCTCAACCAAAAGGGAGATATTTGCCTTAGCAATATTATCATTTTCAGGATCATACCCTTGCTTGTTTAAGCGTACATTTTCAGGGAAATAAGCAGGTGGAGGTAAAATACCCTCCGTTACTTCTTGTACAAATTCTTGCTTAGTCATATCCGCACGCAAAGCATAGTTAGTCGCTTTTTCATGCCCAATAGAACCAATTGTTTCCTTGCTCATATTTTTACCACAAGCCGAACCAGCACCATGCCCAGGATAAACAACTACATCATCAGGCAAAGTCATTATTTTATTTCTTAAACTATCATATAGAATTCCTGCTAAATCCTCTTGCGTCATTGTTGATTTCTGTGCTAAATCAGGCCTACCTACATCACCTAAAAACAAAGTATCTCCTGAAAACAATGCAATTTCTTTTCCGTTTTCATCTAGCAATAAATAGGAAGAACTTTCCATAGTATGTCCTGGAGTATGCAATAGTTTTATCGTAATATCCCCTACTTTGAATTCTTGCTTATCTTCAGCTACTAAACATTCAAAATTAGTATTTGCTGTTGGTCCAAACACAATAGTTGCACCTGTTTGCTTAGCTAATGTTAGGTGTCCGCTTACAAAATCAGCATGAAAGTGAGTTTCAAAAACATATTTAATTTTCACACCTCTTTCAGTAGCTATACTCATGTAAGTTCCTACTTCACGCAAAGGATCAATTACGACAGCCTCTCCATTGCTTTCAATATAATAAGCTCCTTGCGCCAAACATTCTGTATATAATTGCTCTACTTTCATTTTACTTTTTTTGTGCTTTTACCATTTCCCAACCGCCAGCATTGTGTACATTTTCGCAACCTTGAGCTTGTAAAAAAGCAGTTGCTTGTCCGCTTCTACCACCCGAAAGGCAACACAAAACTAAAGGCTGCATATCTTTTAGCTCCTCCATTCTCTCTACTACTTCATTCAAAGGGATATTAATTGAACCATTTACATTTCCTTCAGCAAACTCCTCCTCTGTCCTAACATCAACAATTGTTGTTGCTGTGTCGTTAATTAACTCTTGTATATTCATTCTTTATTTTTTAAAATTTAGTTTAAATTGATGTTCATCAGCATAAGAATAAGCGATATTGAAAGTATACAAATCACAAATTCTTTGAACAATAGACAAGCCTATCCCAAGGCTTTTTTTATTTTCATTACTCCTTGTAAAGCGTTTAAAAATATCGCTTTCATTAAAGGAAAGTGGGCTACCACTATTAGAAATACTTAAGCTATTATTACTTAAAGAAATCCTTAAAACCCCTCCTTTTTCATTATGGACAATTGCATTTTTAATCAAGTTAATGATTAAAGTTTCGGCCAAATAAGGATTCATATAGGCATGAGTAATATCCAATAAATCCAATTCCAATTTTATGTTTTTATCCTGAATAGCATCTTCAAAAAGACTTAGTTTCTCTTTAATTAAATCATTCAATGAAAAGGTAGAACCCTGCGTGTAAAAACGATTATCAATTTTGGTAAGGAAGATAAGTGCCTGATTTATTTTTGACAAACGATTGGTCGTTTCTAAAAGCAAAGCCAACTGTTCCATTTGTTCCTTGGAAAGATTATCCGCTTGCATGAGTTCATCCGCCTTGGAACTGATAATTGCCAATGGCGTTTGTAATTCATGCGAAATATTCTCGGTATATTCTTTCTGGGAAATAAAATCCTGACGGATTTGTGCAGACATTTTTTCAAACACCTCATTTAGTTTTTTCACCTCTTCTATTTCGGCAGTATCCAAACTTAAGGTAGTAGTTTGGTTCACTTCAAAATCCTCCAACTTACGGATAGTACTATAAAAAACCGTTAAAGCATTCCTGACTGACCTCCTATTCACAAAAAACATAATCAGGAAAAAGAGCATTGCAAAGCCTACATTCATGATAACAATTTTCATAATTAACTTATCCGATTCACTTTGAGAAAGCAGAATACTTACTTTATAATCCTGTTCGTTTTGAGAATAAGAAAACGCCAATTTCCTATAGAGCATGTACTTTTCGTTTGCAATAAGTACGGTATCCGAAAAGGAATAAAGTTGTTTATTTTCGGTAGTATGGACAAAAACCAGTTCAGAAACTAAGTCAGTAACCTTATTTTGCTGTGCCGTGTAAATAAATTCATTTTGCTGTTGTAAGAGGCGGTTTTGCAAATCCTTTGCAATAATATTCCTCACAGAAAAGTACATAACCATACTCCCCACCAAAAAGAAAATTACTGAGGCAGAAATGAAATTTAGGGATGTTTTCGTTAGTAATTTCATGCTACCGTAAATTTATAACCCACCCCATATACATTTTTAATGTAGTCGTCCGCATTGCTAGCACTTAACTTCTTTTTTAGGTTTTTAATGTGCGTGTACACCACATCATCCGTAAAGCCATAATCGGCATAATTGGAGGACATAAACTCCCCCAAAGTAGTTTTGGAAATTACCCTGTTCTGATTAGAAACAAAATACAAGAGCAAACCAAATTCTTTGGCCGTTAGTTCCAATTCCTCCCCATGGATTAAGGTACGCATCTGCTCGGGGAACAATGTGATTTCGTTCAATACTATTTCCTGATTGGCTTCCAAGTTCAAGCGCCTAATAACTGACTTTAAACGAGCATTCAGCTCAGGAAAAAAGAAAGGTTTTGTTAAATAATCATCAGCCCCCAATTCCAAGCCTTCTACTTTTTTATCCAAAGCATCCTTGGCAGAAACAATAATCAAACCAATTTCATTTTTGGCATTTTTAATTTCTTTTATAAGGGACATTCCATCTCCATCAGGAAGTCCTAAATCCAACAAAACGGCAGAAAAGCTTTCTTGCTTCAACAACTTACGGGCGGACTTTAAATCCTTAGCATGAAAAGGTAAAAATCTGTTTTCAGTAAGGTAAGTAAGGGTTGATTTCGCTAACTCCAACTCATCCTCAACTACTAATATGTTATGTTTTTTAAGCATTTCGAAACATATTCATAGTGATTGAAATAAAAATAAGCACAAATGATAACCCAAAATACAAAAAGTTCTTTTTAAACTTCTGCCTATCATCTTCCAAATTCTTAGCATACACTAAACCCAAATGCCCAAATATTATAGCAAATAGCATGAGTATTGCATGTTCCACTGCCCAAAAACGAGCCGAAAAATAAGCATTAGCATTTGCCTGAGTGATTAAAACCTCCAGTTTGTTAATGTAAATCGCATAAAGCAGAACACCTAGAATAAGCTCCAAATACAAAAAGATAACGGCTACAATAGGCAAGTTTATATCCTGAAATTTAGAGAAATTAACTTTCCCCATCATTCCTAAAAATGAACGCATCACTATGTAAAGCGCCAATAAAATGAGCAGAATACTAATAACAATATGTGAAATAAGAATAGCCGAATACATGGTGCGAAAATACGAAAGAAAATGGTTTTTATATTATTCCACCAAAAAGCCTTGATGAGGCTTTAAACTTTGTCGTAAGTCGTTTACCAAGTCTTTCGCTACAATCATAAAAGCGATTGCAGTAAACTTGGTTTGTTGCTGGGTTCCAAATTCTATCACCTCTACCTTCTCTCTGTCGGCATATTCCTTTAAATGAATAAGGTGATGTTCGGCAGTTTTTAATGCTCCTTCCCCACTAAAACTCCATACTAATTTAGCTTTCATATAATTTATGTGTTTTAAATAGTAATAGAATAATTCTTAGCCGTTAAGAGAAAACCCCTTTCATAAAAAAATAGGGTAAGATTATGTACAGAAATGAATCTCTGATTAAGTAAAATAAAAAGAAATAAATTACTATTTTCCATCCACCCTCTTTAATAACCCCCTTAAAACCATGCTGCTTATAAATCTGAG
>JBLGCF010000043.1:0-9543 GCA_047617145.1 Thalassomonas sp.
GTTCCCAAAAGCAGTTGTAACTTCACTAGGATTGACTTGACAAACTCTAATATTATAAGATCTTAATTCAGCTTGCCAACACTGAGTTAAGCATCTAACAGCAAATTTTGAAGATGAATAAATACTACCGTTTTTATATCCTTTTAAACTTGCTGTAGAGCCAATATTAATAATAGTCCCATAAGATTCTTTAATCATTAGAGGAATAATCTCTTTGGTAAATAATGCAAGTCCAAAAACATTTACATTAAATACTTTTAAAAAATCATCTATATTTAAATCATCAATAGATTTTCTAACCCCAATACCAGCATTATTTATTAGAACATCTACCCTCCCATCTAAAATATCGATACATTTTTTTGCATTCTTACTCAAATTTTCATGATCAGAAATATCAAATTCAAGAATCTTAGATCCAGTATAGTTTCTGGCTTCAATTAATCTGTTTTCTGATCTTCCAGTGATCAACACATTCGCTCCCTTTATAACTAGTTCTCTTGCTGTTTCTTTTCCAATTCCAAGACTACCTCCAGTTATTATAATATTTTTTCCTGTTACATTCATCATTTAATTATTCAAGCCACAAACTTACTTAATAATTCTCTGAAAAAGTTCGAAATTAGGACCGTAAGGCCCACCAAAAAGAAACCCGCTCATTTGAGTGGGTTTTTGTTTTTTCAGTGGTAGTAGCAGGATTCGAACCTAATACCTTTTCCCATGCGTCCATTACTGCAAAAAAGGATTATTTTCCTTTTCGTAACCTAGATTTGTAGCAGGTCCGTGCCCACAAAATACCCTAGTTTCATTGGGTAAAGGAAAAAGCTGAGTGATGATACTATTAATAAGTGTGCCATGATCTCCCCCTGGTAAATCAGTACGCCCAATACTTCCTTGAAAAAGAACATCACCAGCAATAAGTAAATTATTTTCTTTGCTGTAAAGGCAAATGTGCCCTGGGGCATGTCCAGGAGTAAATAGTATCTTAAAGCTACTTTCTCCAAAAGTTAGGGTATCATCCTGTGCTAAAAAGTGTTTCGGATAAGGCGAACCTTCATAATCTTCAAAACCATACATTTTACCAATATTTCCTGCATTTTCTAGTAATGGCAAATCTTCCTTGTGCATATATAGTTCTAAGTCCCATAGCTCACTCGTAAACTTATTTCCTAGTACATGATCAATGTGGCAATGGGTGTTAATCAGTTTTACAGGTTTTAGCCCTTCACTGGTTATAAATCTTCTTAGTTCTGTTCTTTCTTTTTCAGTATAACAACCTGCGTCAATTATGATACACTCTTTTGTGTTGTCATACACCACATACATGTTTTCTTGAAAAGGATTAAAAGTAAAGGATTTGATTTTCATAAAAAAATTTCTTCTGGCAAATATATGTTAATTAGTGTTTTAAAACAATCTGAATTCACTTGTCTCTATTACTAATTCCTTTTTACATTTGTAGTATGAGTATTTCTACTTTTATTATCTTAATTGTTATTGGATTATTGGCTGGTATCCTAAGCGGATTGGTTGGTGTTGGTGGTGGTATTATAATGATCCCTTTGCTAATTATATTATTAGGTTTAACTCAACATCAGGCGCAGGGTACAGCCCTTTTTGCTATGTTGCCACCTATTGGAATTTTAGCAGCTATTAATTATTATAAACAAGGGTTTGTGAAATGGGAATATGCAGCTGTTATTGCATTTACTTTTGTTATCGGTGGATATTTTGGTTCTAAGCTTTCTCTTAGTTTACCTCCTCAAACCGTTAGGCGAGTATTTGGTGTTATCATGTTGTTGGGTGCTATTAAACTTATTTCTTCCAAATGATAAATCAGATAAAACATCTGGCTGAAAGTACTTTTGATGAGATTGTTGAAATAAGAAGATACATTCATAAAAACCCTGAATTATCTTTTAATGAACATAAAACTTCTGCTTATATAAAATCAATACTTTCAGCTTGGGGTATTCCTTTTACTGAGGATATTGCCGACACGGGTATTGTGGTTTTGTTGGAAGGAAATAACTCGAGTTCAAAAACACTTGCTTTGCGTGCTGACTTTGATGCCTTGCCAATTACTGAAGAAAATAACATTGATTATTGCTCGGTAAATAAAGGGGTAATGCATGCTTGCGGACATGATGCGCATACTGCTTCCTTATTGGGAGTTGTTAAAATATTATACTCTTTAAAACAGGAGTGGGAAGGGAGTATTAAATTTATTTTTCAACCTGCTGAGGAGATGCTTCCTGGTGGAGCTCAGCAAATGATAAAAGAGGGTGTGCTTGAAAATCCTAAGGTTGAAAAGATGATAGGTCAACATGTTTTTCCTGATTTAGAGGTTGGGAAAGTAGGTTTCCTAGCTGGTAAATACATGGCATCAACTGATGAGTTACACATTACAATTAAGGGAAAAGGGGGGCATGCCGCTTTGCCACACAAATACAATAGTCCTTTATTGGCAGCTGCCAAATTAATCACTGATTTAGATATTTCTTTTGAAAAAGAGAAAGACCGACCTTCTGTTTTGGCAATCGGGTTTATTGAAGGTTTAGGTTCAACAAATGTCATTCCAGAACAGGTGAAACTCAAAGGTACTTTGCGTGCAATGGATGAGGAATTCAGAGCATTAGCACATGATAAAATGTTAGCCATTTCAAATGCTATTGCTCAAGCATATAAGCTAGAAATTGACTTTGATATTCGTAAAGGATACCCTTGTTTAGTGAATGATGAGGCTTTAACTAAAAAGTCCATTGCTTTTGCAAAACAGTATTTGGGTGAGGACAATGTAATTGACTTGCCAATAAGAATGACGGCTGAGGATTTTTCTTATTATTCCCATGAAGTTCCGTCCACTTTTTATCGCTTAGGTACAGCTAATAAAAGCAAAGGTATTACCCATGGCTTGCATACTTCTCGCTTTAATATTGATGAGAAATCATTAAAAATTGGGATGGGATTAATGGCTTACTTGGCCATTAAAAACTAAGATAATTTATTTCCTATTGAGTGGAACTCTTCTGAAAAGAGCACTATTCTTTCCAGTACTTCAGTTGTAATAATAATATCTTCTTTAAAATCTTTTCCGGTAGCATAAACAATTCTTGGCATTTGCATCATGCGCCATTCATTCATGCATATTTGTGTTAGTTGCATTGTGGATAGATAACTTCTTTCTCCTCCTGCAGCACAAAGTATCCCAAAGAATTTCCCAGTTGCTTTTCCGAAACAAGTATCTAATAATATTTTCAGAGAATCATTAACGCTATAGCAATGTACTCCCATACCAATAATGATGTTGTCAGCTTGTTCTACTTGTTTAGCTAAAGTTTCCATTTCAGGGCTTAGCCCTCTGTGTACTGGTTGCATAGGTATGTTCCTAGCATCTACAAAAGTAATGTTGTCTCCTTTTGCAATTAGTTCTTCCTTTACAGCTTTGCATAGTAAATAGGAACGGGAGTTCTCAGAAAGAGAACTTGATATTATCAATGTTTTCATTAGTTTGCTACTTTTGAGATGAAATCAATTCTTAGTAAGCGAATTTCATCATCTGTAAATTCATCTTCTTCAAATTCTACTCTTGCTTCATTAAATGAAAATTCTTCTGTTTCTTTAAAGAATTCATGAATATCTTCTCTTTCTTCTTCTTCCATCATATCTAGAATGATGTGTCCTAAATTTAGGCGAGTTCCTGTTTCCACAATTTCTTCCATTTCGGTAAGTAGTTCTTCATGGCTCAGTCCTTTTCCTTTGGCAATATCATCAATCCATAATTTTTTATCTAAGGATTGTATGATGTAAATTTTGTTTGATTTTTTATTGGCTACCGTTCTTACTAATATGTCCTGTGGGCGTTCAATCTCATTTTCATCCACATATTTTTTAATTGCATTAATAAAATCCTGTCCGTATTTTTTAGCTTTACCCTGTCCAACACCTTGCACTTGTGCCATTTCCTCAAGGGTTATTGGGTACTGATTAGCCATATCGATTAAGGAAGGATCCATGAATAAAATTGCTGGTGGTAATCCTATTTCTTTGGCTACTTTTTTTCTTAAATCTTTAAGGATATTATAGAGTACTTGATCCATTGCAATTCCTTTTTGTTCCCCACCTGATGAGGTTCCCATATTATCATAATCATGGTCTTCAGTTATCTCAAAACTATACGGATTTTTGATGTATTCTTTTCCAGCATCTGTAATTTTAAGTACACCATAGCTTTCAATCTCTTTTGTTAATAATTGTTTTACATATACTTGTCTAATTATTGAGTGCCAAAACCCTAATGACTTTTCTTTTCCTGAACCAAAAACATCTTCAATTTGTGACATATGCTGCTTGATAAGCGAATTGCTATCGCCTACCATAATGTGTGCCATTTCTTTGGGTTTAAATCGCTCACGGCAAGCGAATACTCCTTTAAGTAATAACTTTACATATTCCATCCCTTCCGTTTTTTCTTTAGGATCCTTGCAATTGTCACACATTTTATCGCACCTACCTGCATCAAATTCTTCTCCAAAATAATGAAGTAAATATTTTCTTCTACACATTGATGTTTCTGAAAACGCAATGGTTTCCATAATAAGCAAACGACCTACTTCTTGCTCGGCAACTGGTTTCCCTTGTAGGAATTTCTCTAATTTTTCTATGTCTTTGTAGTCGTAAAAAGTAATTAAATCTCCTTTTCCGCCATCTCTTCCTGCTCGACCAGTTTCTTGGTAATATCCTTCCAAACTTTTAGGAATATCATGGTGTACTACATATCTAATATCGGGTTTGTCAATTCCCATCCCAAAAGCAATGGTTGCAACAATTACATCACAGTCATCCATTAAAAAGGCTTCTTGATGGGCAACTCTCTTTTTTGCTTCAAGTCCTGCATGGTAGGGTAAAGCGTTAATTCCGTTTATCTGAAGAGTCTCCGCTATCTCTTCAACTTTTTTTCTGCTTAGGCAATACACAATCCCTGACTCGCCTTTACGCGTACTTATGTATTGTATTATCTGTTTGGCAACATCTTTTTTAGGTCGTATTTCGTAAAATAGATTACTTCTATTAAAGGAATCAAGGTATAACTTTCCATCATTGATGTTAAGGTTTTTCATTATATCCTGCCTTACCTTAGGTGTTGCTGTTGCAGTAAGTGCAATGATAGGAGCCTCTCCTATATTGTCAATTATTTGTTTTAGTTTCCTGTATTCTGGTCTAAAATCGTGTCCCCATTCCGAAATACAGTGCGCTTCATCAATCGCATAAAATGAAATTTTTACGGATCTGAAAAATTCTGTATTTTCAGGTTTTACTAAGGATTCGGGTGCTACATATAGTAGTTTTGTTTTCCCTGATTTAATATCTTCTTTTACTTGTAATGTTTGGGTTTTTGATAGGGAGGAGTTCAGTACATGGGCAATGCTATCATTTTGATAGTGTCCCCTTAGTACATCTACTTGATTTTTCATTAAGGCAATTAGTGGCGAAACCACAATTGCACAACCTTCCGAAATTAATGCTGGCAACTGATAACACATGGACTTTCCACCACCTGTTGGCATTATCACCATACTATCTTTTCCTGCTAGCAAATTGAGGATTATATCCTCTTGGTCAGCTCTAAAGCTGTTAAAGCCAAATATGCTTTTTAGGTTTTTGTTTAGTGTTTCTTTAGAAATGCTCATACTTAATATAAAAGTAATACTTTTGTTCTTGTTTTTGAGAACGAATATACTACTTTATTTTTATGAAATCTTCACCTGAAATAAAAAAAATTGCAAAAGAAACGATTGCCCTAGAATCTAAGGCAATTCAAAATTTAGTCAATAGCATTAATGATGATTTTGTTGCTGTTATTGAACTAATTATGAATGCTAAAGGTCGGTTAATTGTGGCTGGAATTGGTAAAAGTGCCAATATTGCAAATAAGATGGTTGCTACCTTTAATTCTACTGGGCAGCCTGCTGTATTTTTACATGCTGCTGACGCCATACATGGCGATTTAGGAAACATCCAAAAAGAGGATGTTGTTATTTGTATTTCAAAGAGTGGAAACACTCCAGAAATTAAAGCGCTTTTACCTTTTATTAAAAGCATGGGAAACACTTTAGTTGGGCTTACTGGTAATATGGGTTCGTTTTTAGCAAGAGAGTCTCATTTTGCATTGGATGTAAGTGTAGAGAAAGAAGCATGCCCAAATAATCTAGCGCCAACTTCCTCCACTACTGCACAGTTAGTAATGGGTGATGCTCTGGCAGTTACTTTATTGGCCTGTAAGAATTTCACGGATAAAGATTTTGCTCGTTTTCATCCTGGAGGAACTTTAGGGAAACGCTTGTATTTAAAATTAGCAGATATTCTGCATGAAAATAGTAGCCCTCAAGTAAGTAGTGATGCAACAATCAATGAGGTTATAATGGAGATTTCAAAGAAAAGAGTAGGTGCAACTGCTGTAGTGCATGCTGGAGATTTGAAGGGAATTATTACGGATGGTGATTTAAGAAGGATGTTGGAAAAACAATCCAATTTCGAAAATCTGAAAGCGAAAGATATCATGTGTGAAGCACCAAAAAATATGGATAAAAAAGCCTTGGCTTATGATGCTTTGCAACTAATGGAAGAATATAATATCAATCAGTTAGTAGTGATGGATGTAGGAAAATATCAAGGTATTATTCATATTCATGAAATAATTAAAGAAGGATTAGTTTAATGGAGGAACCAGAAGAGGAAATGTCTTTTTTAGACCATTTGGAAATTTTCAGGTGGCATTTAATTCGTTCGGCAGGAGCAATTATGCTTTTTGCTTTTATTGCTTTTATTTACAAAGAAATTATTTTTGATGTTATCCTTTTAGGCCCAAAACAGCCTGACTTCCCTACTTACAGGGCTCTGTGTAGTGTCTCTAGGTTTTTAGGATTACAAGATGCTTTGTGTTTGACAGAATCCCCTTTTACCTTAATGAATATAAGCATGAGTGGGCAGTTTTCAACTCATATTACTACTTCTCTTTTTGCGGGGTTTATTGTGGCATTTCCTTATGTTTTCTGGGAATTTTGGAGGTTTTTAAGGCCTGCTTTACATGATGGAGAAACTAAAATGGCCAGAGGAATTGTGTTTTTTAGTTCACTCTTATTCATGTCCGGAATTCTATTTGGCTATTATGTTGTAGCGCCTCTTTCTGTTAATTTTTTAGGCTCGTATCAAGTAAGTAGTACGGTTGCTAATCAGATTGGTTTAACCTCTTTTATATCGACAGTAACTACCGTTTGTTTGGCTAATGCTATCATTTTTGAATTGCCTATTTTGGTGTATTTCTTAACCAAAATAGGCTTGTTGACACCTGAGTTTATGCGAATATATCGTAAGCACGCCATGGTGGTTACCCTTATTTTATCGGCTATAATTACACCTCCTGATATTACTTCACAGATTTTAGTCTCTTTTCCGTTACTGATATTGTATGAATTGAGTATTAAGATTTCAGCAAGAGTAATTAAAAACCAAGAAAAAAATACGGCATGATTTTAAGAGCAGATAATATTATAAAATACTATGGAAAGCGTGCGGTAGTTAAAGGTGTTTCTGTTGATGTAAAACAAGGTGAGATTGTAGGTTTGTTAGGGCCTAATGGTGCAGGTAAAACTACCTCATTCTATATGATGGTTGGCTTGGTAAAGCCCTATAGTGGAGATGTGTATTTGGATGATATAAATATCACTAAATTACCTATGTATAAGCGAGCGCAATTAGGGCTTGGGTATTTGGCACAAGAGGCATCAGTTTTTCGTAAAATGACGGTTGAGGATAATATTTTGGCTGTTTTGGAAATGACAAAGCTTACAAAAAAGGAACAGTTCGAAAAGTGTGAGTCCTTGTTAGAAGAGTTTAGCTTGCAACATGTGCGAAAGAATATGGGTGGTTTGCTTTCAGGTGGGGAAAGAAGAAGAACAGAAATTGCTAGGGCTTTAGCTACTAACCCTAAATTCATTTTGTTGGACGAACCTTTTGCAGGGGTTGATCCTATTGCTGTGGAGGATATTCAGCAGATAGTTGCTAAACTGAAAGAAAAAAATATTGGGATATTGATTACTGATCATAATGTACACGAAACCCTAAAAATTACAGATAGAGCCTATTTATTATTTGAAGGGAATATCCTTAAACAAGGTACTGCTGAGGAATTAGCAGCTGATGAGCAAGTGAGAAAAGTGTACTTGGGTAAAAACTTTGAACTGAGAAGATAAAGGAGTTTTTAGTTGCTTGGCAACTAAAAACGAATAACTAAACTTCAGTTAAAGTAATTTCAAACGATTCCATAATCTGATTACAAAGCATTTTTTTGCAAGCTTCATCTACTTTTTCAGAAGCAACCTCCCTGCTTCCTGCCTCAATTTCTAATGTAATGTGCTTGCCAATTCTTACATTTCCAATTTCTGATAAACCAACATTTCCCATACTAGCTGATACAGCTTTTCCTTGTGGGTCTAATAATGATTTAAGTGGCATTACATCTATTTCAGCTTTGAACTTCATAATTATAGTATATTATTTAATAGTGATAAAATCAGGTACAAAATTACAATAAAAGGGATAGCAGCAAACTGAAAAACGAATAATAATATCACTGCACTTAAAATTAATCCTCCCCTAAATATATTTAAGCTAGTATTGATGGATTCTTCCTTGCTAAATTTAAGAGAAAATAAAGGTATTTCAACAACTAAAAGTAGAGGTAAAACTACTGCTAAGGCTGTAAGAAATTGTAAGTTATCAAATATTGTTATTTGGCTGGAATCAATAAGAGGTATTGCAGCAATAAAAATTGCTAATGCTGGGCTGGGTAATCCTATAAATGAAGTGGTTTGCCTGGTATCAATATTGAAATTTGCCAAACGCACTGCCGAAAATATAGGAATAAGTAAAGCTAATATTTCTGGGAAAAAGAATCCTTCCAAAGTAGCGCTCTTAAATAGAGTGTTGTGATGTAAGTAAAACATAAAATGGAATAAAATTATTCCTGGTGCTACTCCAAAAGTAACCATGTCAGCCATGGAGTCCAATTGCTTTCCTAGTTCTCCACTTACTTTTAATAGGCGTGCGGAAAGTCCATCAAAAAAATCAAAAAAAGCACCTGCAAAAATGCAAAAGGAAGCCATTTTCAGATTTCCCTGAAAAGCAAAAATAATGGAAAACAAGCCACATGTCAAATTGGCGAGTGTAATTATATTTGGGATATTTCTTTTAATTGCATTCATATCAGCAAAAATATGATAATATTTGTAACCAATATGAGAAACTTATTTTTATCCCTATTGAGTGGATTGTTTTTGGCATTTTCTTGGCCATCAATTGGTATTTTCCCATTTATCTTTTTTGCTTTTATCCCTTTGTTAGTCTTAGAGGAAAGTGCAGAAAAAGGAAAAACTGTTTTTGGGTATACCTACCTTTCATTCCTTGTTTTTAACCTAATTACAACTTATTGGGTGTGGTATGCGACAGCAGTAGGTTCAGTTTTTGCCTTTTTGGTTAATTCTC
>JBLGCF010000044.1:0-9500 GCA_047617145.1 Thalassomonas sp.
TTGGATTGACGGAAATACGTACACTGCATCTAATAACTCAGCAACATTTACAAGCACAAATGCAGCAGGATGTGATAATGTAGCTACCTTAAATCTTATCATTAATAATTCCACTACTTCAACAGATCCTCAAACAGCCTGTGACTCTTATACTTGGATTGATGGAAATACGTACACTGCATCTAATAACTCAGCAACATTTACAAGCACAAATGCAGCAGGATGTACACATACTGAAACTCTTAACTTAGTAGTTGGGTATTCTAATCAGCTTGATTTAATAATAGCTGAAAATCATATTAGTTGTTTTGGGTATAATGATGGCTCAATAACCTTAACTCCTAATGGGGGAACACCTCCATTTCAATATTCATGGGATAATGGAGTTGTCAGCCAAAGTATAAGCGCATTATCTGCAGGAGATTATGGTTTTTCATTTACTGATGCTAATGGTTGTACATTAGATAGTCTAGCTAATATAAATGAAGCTAATCAAATATTCTTAGATTTTATTGCTACCAGCCCTATTTGCAGATATGATGAATCTACTTTGTCAATACACATTTCTAATTCTGATTTTAATAATTATACCGTTTCTTTGCAAGATTCAATTCTAAAATCATATACTATTGATACTAATGGATTATTAATTGCTACTGGACTGCCAATAATCTTAACTCCAAACTTTAGTTGTAACCCTGTAATTATTTCATTAACTGATGAAAATGGCTGTACAGCTGTAGTTAATGATAATGTGCATATTGAAGTAAAGCAACTTCCAGTTCTTGCTGTAAACGAAGCTGATATTTGTATTGGAACTCCTTCATTTACTTTGGTAAATGCAACTCCAACAGGAGGGTCATATAAAATTGAAGGTGTATCAACAGATTTCTTTGATGCTTCTAATCTAAATCCAGGAAATTACAATATCAGTTACTCTTATACCGATCCAATTACTTCATGCTCTAATCAAAAATCTGAAATACTTACAATAAGTGAATCACCAAGAGCAGACATGCTATTTAGCCCTCAACCAGCTGACATCACTGACCCTAACATTTTCTTTAGAGATAACAGTAATGAAGAAGTTTTAATATCAGAATGGGATTTAGGAGATGGTACAATAATCTATGATAACTTAAGCTTTTGGCATACTTATAATGAAATCGGAAGTTATACTATTAAATACTACATCACAAATCTTTATGGCTGTACTGACTCTGTCGTTAAACAACTAGATATCAACCCTATATACTCCACTTTTATACCTAATGCATTTACTCCAAATAATGATGGAGATAATGATGTATTTTTCCCTAATTCAGTAGCATATAAATCATTCAATATTAAGATATTTGATAGATGGGGAGGCATTATTTTTGATGAGGATGACTTAGCGTGGGATGGAAATACTAATGGTAAAATTATTGGAGGGCTATACTCTTACTCTATTACTATCCTAGATTTTAAAGATAAACCTTTTATTTACACTGGCTTGGTTAATCTTATCAGATAAATGAAGCAAATAATATTGCTTTCTGATACTCATCATACTTTAGATGAAAGATTTTTCCCTCACTTTAAAAAAGCAGATGAAATTTGGCATGCAGGAGATATTGGAGGGCTTGAGGTAACTGATAAACTCAAAGAATTTGCTCCCATAAGAGCAGTATGGGGAAATATAGACAACAGAACTATCCGAACAGAGTTTAAAGGAAACCTTTATTTTAAATGCGAAAAGGTAAATGTAATGATGACGCATATTGGTGGCTACCCTGGTAGATATGACAAAAAAATACTCCCTATAATTCAACAAGCGAAACCTGATTTATTCATTTGTGGACATTCGCATATCCTAAAAGTGATGTACGATAAAAAACACAAGTTACTGCACATGAATCCAGGAGCAACAGGAGACTATGGAATACATAAAGTAAAAACCATTCTTTGCTTTAGCATAGATGGAAAAGAAATAAAGGACTTACGAGTTGTAGAGTTTCCTAGAAGTAAAGGTCAAATAAAAAATTAGCGAATCCTATCTGCTGACTTTACTAGTTTTTCATCTTTCTTAATAAAGAAGTTTGCTGCAATTAAAGTTATATACGGTACTAGCAAAAGTATCATCCCTATTCCGAACACCTCTTCTTCCCTATGTAAAAATACGATTAAGAAAAAAGCGACCGTTATCATAAGGCGAGAAATGGAAGTAATTAATTGTTGCCGTTTTCTGTTTTTAAACTGGAATATTGCAAAAATGGACAAGGCTGCAGACAAGAACACAAATAAGCGTGCATCAGCAAAATGCTCTTTTAATAAGTAACTAGTCGTACTATCTTCCAATACAGGAAAAGTGTAAACAATAGTAATGGAACAGATGGCGGAGAAGAAGAAAAATAAAGATTGTACCCTTTGAATCATAGTTGTAAGTATTTACTGCAAAACTAATTAAAATAGTAGGATTTGCCCATATCTTAAAAAATTTGTATCATTGCAGAACTTATCTAAAGTAACACCCCCACAAAACATCTTGAAAATTCACAAGTTACAACCGAATTAAGATTATTATATTAAAAAATATTTATGTACATATTAGAAGAATTAAATGCAAAAAAAGTTGCTGATTTAAAAGCAATTGCAACAGAATTAAACCTCAAAAAGTTTGAGAAATTAAAGAAACAAGACTTGGCTTATGCCATTTTGGATCATCAGGCAGAAAATGCGAAACCGCAACCTGTACCTGAGAAAAAACAAAGAACAAGAACAAATACACCAGTAAATAACGGGCCAAAAAAACCTGAAAATACTGATAGTATAAATAAAGTTTCAGATCAAAAAGGAAATAAGGTTTCTGAGTACAAAAAACCTCAGCACAACCCTAAGGGAAATGAACAAAAAAATGCACCTAAAAAGCCTGTTCATAATCACCAAAATAAAAATGAAGAACAAAACGGGCCTAAAAAACCTATTCACAATCATCAGAAAAATAATGATGGACAAAATGCACCTAAAAAACCAGTGCATAATCATTCTAAAAAAGAAAATGAGCAAACAGGATCGCATCCAAAACCAAAACATAACAACAATAAAAATCAATCAAATAGCAATACTCCCCCATCAAAATACGATTATAACTTTGACGGTATAATTAACACAGAGGGAGTAATTGAGATTATGCCTGATGGATACGGTTTTATGCGTTCGAGCGATTACCATTACTTATCATCACCTGATGATGTGTATGTTTCGCACTCACAAATTAAGTTATTCGGTTTAAAAACGGGTGACACTATTAAAGGAACAGTTCGTCCGCCAAAAACGGGTGAAAAATATTTTCCTTTAATACAAGTAGAAAGCATTAATGGATGTGATCCAGGAATTGTCAGAGATAGAATTCCTTTCCACCATTTAACACCACTATTCCCTTATGAAAAATTCAACCTTTTAGGAAACGGGCACAACAATGTATCCATAAGAATGTTGGATATTTTCACGCCAATAGGGAAAGGACAAAGAGGGTTAATTGTAGCACAACCTAAAACAGGTAAAACAGTATTATTAAAAGATATTGCGAATGCAATTGCTGACAACCACCCAGAAGTTTACATGATTATTCTTTTAATTGACGAGCGTCCTGAGGAAGTTACCGATATGGAAAGAAGTGTAAATGCTGAAGTAATTGCTTCAACTTTTGATGAGCCAGCAAGCAGACACGTAAAAGTAGCTGATATTGTATTAGAGAAAGCTAAAAGAATGGTAGAATGCGGACATGATGTTGTTATCTTGTTGGATTCTATTACACGACTTGCTAGAGCATACAACACGGTACAACCTGCTTCAGGAAAAATACTGAGTGGTGGTGTAGATGCAAATGCATTACATAAACCAAAGCGTTTCTTTGGTGCTGCTCGTAAAATTGAAAAGGGAGGTTCATTAACTATTTTAGCAACTGCTCTTACGGAAACAGGAAGTAAAATGGATGAGGTAATCTTTGAAGAATTTAAAGGTACTGGAAACATGGAACTTCAATTGGATAGGAAAATTGCCAACAGAAGAATTTACCCTGCTGTTGATTTAGTTTCTTCATCTACTAGACGTGAGGATTTATTATTGGATAAAGAGCACATCCAAAGAATTTGGGTACTTAGAAACTACTTGGCAGATATGAACCCTATTGAAGCAATTGAATTCATGAAAGATAGATTACAGAAAACGAAAGACAATACTGAGTTTTTGGTAACTATGAATGGATAAAAGATAGTTTTTGGTTATCAGACCATAGACAACGGAATAGAATCCCTGCCAATTTGGTGGGGATTTTTATTTCAAAACCACCCCATAGAGCACACTTCCACTGCCAGTCATGCTAGCGTAAATAGCGCCATCAGCATACAGCTTTTCTTTCATTTTTTCTAGTTCAGGATATTTTTCAAAAGCTGAGATTTCAAAATCATTTTTCACCTCCCCTTTCCAATTTTCTATAGGTTTACTCATCAAATCCAATAAATTAGTTTCAGGATGTTTTAATATTACGCCACCATAAGCCTCAGCAGTAGAAATATGCAATTCCGGAAAAATAAATTTCAGTTCATAAGCTGATAAATCCAAATCAATCTCGTTCATCTTTTCTCCTTTTCCCGTTACATATTTTTGGGTATTTTCAATAAAAAACGGGCAATCAGCACCCAATTGTAAAGCATACTTTTCTAGTTCTGTATTGCTTAATTTCAAATCAAAAATTTCATTCAAAGCTTTTAAGGTAAAAGCTCCATCAGCCGAACCACCTCCTAGCCCAGCTCCAATAGGAATTTGTTTGTGTAAATAAATTTGTACATTTTCAATTCCAAAATCTGCTTTTAATAAGTCATAAGCCTTTGCACAAATATTGCTATTTCCAGGAATTGCAATACCGCTACTCGAAAAAGAAAAATCTTCCCCAGGAATAATTTCTAAAATATCAACCAATTCCTTCACTGGGTAAAAAATAGAGGATATTTCATGATAACCATCCGCTCGCTCTTCAAGAACATTAAGTCCTATATTTATTTTGGCATTCGGGTATACAATCATAATTGATTTTAGTTTTCAACAACAAAAATAATCAACTCAAAATTTTAAAGGGTAGACAAATCATTTTATTTAACTTTGTTCACCTTTTTAAATAAAAATACAATGGATTATTTAGCATTTGAAAAACCGATTGAAGAACTAATTATTAAGCTTGAACAAGCCAAAGAACTAGGTATTGACGGCTCTGTAAATATTAGTAAAACTGTTGAAGATATTGAATCAAAAATTGAAAGTACTAGAAAAGAAATCTATGGAGGCTTAACTTCATGGGAGAAAGTACAACTTTCCAGACATCCACAAAGACCTTATACTTTAGATTATATTCAATCACTTTCGGATGGCGACTTTATCGAATTACATGGTGACAGAGGTGTAAAAGATGATAAGGCCATGGTAGGTGGTTGGGGTACAATTGGCAAGCAATCTGTTATGTTTATTGGTCAGCAAAAAGGCAGGAACACCAAACAAAGGCAATTCCGTAACTTTGGAATGGCAAATCCTGAAGGATATCGTAAGGCATTACGCTTAATGAAAATGGCTGAAAAATTTGGAAAACCTGTTGTTTGTTTAATAGATACTCCAGGTGCATTTCCTGGTTTGGAAGCTGAAGAAAGAGGACAAGGAGAGGCTATTGCCAGAAACATTCTTGAAATGACAAAATTGGAAGTTCCAATTATTGTAGTTATCATTGGTGAAGGAGCTTCAGGTGGTGCTTTAGGAATAGGTGTTGGGGATAAAATATTGATGCTAAACAATGCATGGTATTCTGTTATTTCTCCTGAAAACTGCTCAACTATCCTTTGGGGAAGTTGGGAACATAAAGAAACTGCAGCTGATGCCTTAAAGCTAACTGCAACTGACATGAAAGGGATTGGATTAGTAGATGAAATTATTAAAGAACCATTGGGAGGCTCACACACTTTCCCTGAGGAAACTTTCAAATTAGTTAAAAAAGCAATTACTAAATCAATAAAGGAATTTATTGATTTAGATAAAGAAACATTAGTACATAATCGAATGGAAAAATTCTCCAACATGGGAGTTATTAAAGAATAAAATATGGGAAAAAAAGTAGGGAAAAGAACATTAAAAGCAACCACAACTGCAAAGATTGATGGTAAATTACAACCTCAAGCAATTGAGCTAGAACAAGCAGTGCTAGGTGCTTTAATGATTGATAATGAATCCTTATCAGATGCGATTGATTCCCTACAAGCCGAGTATTTTTACAAAACAGAACATCAAAAGATTTTTGAAGCAATTGTAAATCTTTTCAACCATACTCAACCAGTTGATATTCTTACCGTTTCAGAAGAGTTGAAACGCATGGATGAATTGGATTTTGTGGGAGGACTTGCCTATATTTCAGAACTTACGAATAATGTAGCCTCTGCTTCCAACACTGAATTTCATGCCCGTATAATTGCTGAAAAATTCATTAAGCGTTCGCTTATTAGTATTTCTAACAATATCATTGGTGATGCTTTTAACGATTCAGTGGATATCTTTGATCTATTAAATACTGCTGAGGAAAAACTATTTACAGTAACGGAAGGTACGCTTAGGAAAAGTTACGACAAGATGAGTACCTTAATTAAAGGTGCACTTGAAAACATTGAAATCCTAAGGAATAAAGAGGATGGTTTAAGTGGAGTTCCTTCAGGGTTTTCAAACTTAGATAGAATTACTTCTGGTTGGCAAAAATCTGATTTGATAATTGTAGCCGCTAGGCCAGGTATGGGGAAAACTGCCTTTGCCTTAACCATGGCAAGAAATGTTGCTGTAGACCACAACATTCCTGTAGGATTCTTCTCTTTGGAGATGTCAGCTGAACAATTGGTGAACAGGCTAATTGCTAGTGAGGCTGAATTAGGAGCAAGTAAATTACGAAAAGGAGATTTGGCTGACCATGAAATGGTACAGCTACACGAAAAAATAAAGCACTTATCGGAAGCTCCTCTCTATATTGATGACACACCAGGACTTACTGTTTTCGAACTAAGAGCAAAAGCAAGAAGACTCGTAAAAAATAATGGTGTAGGAATTATAATGATTGACTACCTACAATTAATGAGTGCAGGAGGTAATGCAGGAAATAGAGAGCAAGAAATTTCTACTATTTCGCGTTCGCTTAAAGGAATTGCTAAGGAATTGAAAATTCCAGTAATTGCCCTATCCCAAGTAAATAGAGGGGTGGAAAGCCGTACGGGTGTCGGGAGTAAACGACCTATGCTTTCTGACCTTAGGGAGTCAGGAGCAATTGAGCAAGATGCCGATATTGTAACCTTTATTTATCGACCTGAATACTATAAGATTTATGAATGGGATAATGGAGATGATTCTAGAGGACAAGGTGAAATAATCATTGCAAAACACAGAAATGGTTCTTTGGCCAATGTCCGCTTGAAATTTACGGGTGAATTTGCTAAATTTACTGATCTAGACTATTTTGATGGCGGAATTGATGATGAAGATGGTGATAATTCTTCTATGATTTCCATGTCATCAAGCATGAATGAAGATAATGAAGATGCTCCATTCTAACATTTCAAAAAAACTAAGTTTACTTTTATTGTTCTGCAGTATTATTTTTTCTGCAAAAGCGGCTTATATTTTTATCCCTATGGATGAGAGTCAAAGCAATCATTTAAAGGCATATGGTATTGCTTATTATGCAATTGAGCGAGATGTAAAAGTGGATTGGCTATTGAATTATCAAGGCGGTAGTTTTATGATAAAACAACATTCTGCTATTGAAAACGAATGCAATATAAGAGGGGTATCCTACCAATTAATTGCAGATGTGCAATCCACTCAAATACTACAATCCATAGCTAGCCCGGAAGTAAACCAAGATGTAGTTCGCTTGGAACAAGCACCAAAAATCGCCATCTATTCCCCTAGTAACAAACAGCCTTGGGATGATGCTGTAACCCTTGCACTTGCTTATGCTGAAATTCCTTATGAAGTAATTTATGATGAAGAAGTACTCAGTGGTTTATTACCTATGTACGATTGGCTACACCTCCACCATGAGGATTTTACAGGGCAATACGGAAAGTTTTATGCTTCCTTCAAAAATGCAACTTGGTACAAAGACCAGAAAATAGCTTACGAGAAACTAGCCAAGAAATTAGGATACGATAAGGTTTCCCAGGAGAAATTAGCAGTTGCTAAAAAGATAAAAGAATTTGTAAATGCAGGTGGGTTTTTATTTGCCATGTGCAGTGCAACCGATAGTTATGATATTGCCTTAGCGGCTGAAGGTTCTGACATTTGCCAACACATGTTTGATGGGGATGCAGCCGACCCTTCTGCTGAAGAACAGTTAGACTTTAGCAGAACGCTTGCTTTTAAAGATTTTACCTTAGTAAAGAACCCTAATCAATATGAATTTTCTTCTATTGATGCAACTCAAAAAAGAAGGATGAACCCTAAAATTGACTTTTTTACTTTATTTGATTTTTCAGCAAAATGGGACCCTGTTCCAACCATGCTATGCCAAAATCACATGCAAGTTATTAAAGGATTTATGGGGCAGACTACAGCCTTTAAAAATCAATACATAAAGTCGGATGTACTAATAATGGGTGAAACAAAAGCAACCAATGAGGCGCGTTATATTCATGGGGAATTTGGCAATGGAACTTGGACTTTTTATGGAGGACATGACCCTGAAGACTACCAACACAAAGTAGGCGACCCAAAAACAGATCTTTCTCTACACCCAAATTCTCCGGGTTACCGTTTGATATTAAACAATATTCTTTTTCCTGCTGCAAAGAAGAAAAAGCTAAAAACTTAACACAGTATGCACACAAAACACTTCATTCTTATACTTTTTCTAATTAGTGCAAATATGCTAAAAAGGACAAGAAGAACATACCCACAACCATATTCATCATCATAAAAATGAAATAGGAGTTGCTATTTCACCTGTCTACTTTTTTGGCGAAAATGAAACTTCTTCCAGTTTACACCTTCACTACTCTCATCAGTTAAATGAAAGTAAATTTGCTGTTGGATTAGGTTATGAACGAATTTTTGATGAACACAAACATCAAACAATTGGAATAGTAGGAAGCTACAGGATTGCTGAACCACTAAGCATTAATCTTTCTCCAGGAATTACATTTGAAGGAGGAGAAGAATTGCATTTTGCTTTTCATATTGAAACCACATATGAATTTGAATTGGGCAATTATCATATAGGACCAGCTATTGAATTTGCTTATGACACTGAAGATTATCACATCAGTGCAGGAATTCATATTGGCTATGGGTTTTAAACTAAAATAACTCTTTTCTCTTCATACCAAGTTGCATAATTGCTTTTGTAAATCTTTTCAATTGCATTACGCTTAATCTTCATAGTTGGGGTTAATAATTTATTTTCAATTGTCCAATCTTCTGCCACCACAACTATATTGTGT
>JBLGCF010000045.1:0-9309 GCA_047617145.1 Thalassomonas sp.
GTTAAGGATAAGTGATATGTTATTTTCTTTCAATTCATCCACAATTTTGAGTGCATCTTCTGCTCCTACAATTACTGTTTTACTAATAGAAAATTCATTCGTAAATGAAATGGCATCCAACATATCGTTTGCATTATTAGCATGTATGTAAAGCGTTTTATATCCGTTAAACAAACCCTTCATGCTCTCCATTTGTAAGTCCATTAAGTTAGGCGATTTAGCATAAGCATTTGCTTTTTTGAAAAAGCGTTTTAGCTTAGTAATACTTTCATTATATTTTTTGTTTTCTTTAGTGGTTCCAGGTTCTGCCCACCAACCACTTTGGTAAAATGAAGAAGACCAGTTTAGGTGTATTCCGTCATCCGCTCTAAGCACGGCATCTTCCCAATTCCAACCTGCTAAATGCATAACTGACGACTGCCCAGAAATAGTTCCTCCCCTAGGGGTTACTTGTGCGATAAGTACGCCATTACTCCTTACGGTTTTGGCTATTTTAGAATCGGTATTGTAAGCAATAAGCGTACGAATATTAGGGTTGATAGCACCTGTTTCTCGGTAGTCATTGGAAGCTCGAACGGCATCAATTTCAGTAATTCCTAAAGTAGTATTAGGTACAATAAACCCAGGATAAAGGTGCTTACCATGTACACGGTAAATGGTGTCAAAAGCACTTGGGTCAATACGAATTCTTGATGCATCAGCAACCATCTCAATTTTACCATTAAGCATACTAATGGCAGAATTTTCAATTTTTGTCCCATTCCCTAAATGGGCAGTTGCCCCCATGAAAAGAGTTGGTTTTTGTGCTTGTACAGCTATTGTAATCAATAGTGCAAACAGTAGGTGTAAGTATTTTTTATTCATCATATTCAGTATCACAATGGTATAATTTTTCGGTAGTTGGTTCTGGCTTTTGTTTTTTACTTCCAGTTTTATCTTCACTCATTTTACGGATTATTCTCATGCGTTCCAATCGATCTCTTGCTCGTAATTTTTTATCAACTTCAACATCAAACAGCAATTTCCCATCCACATAAGTTTGTATTACTTTCGCATAAACCGAAAGCGGATTGTCTGTCCAAAGTACAATATCGGCATCTTTTCCAATTTTGATACTTCCCATTTTATCATCAATATGCAATAATTTGGCAGGGTTCAAAGTTACCATCTTCCAAGCATCTTCTTCTGAAGTACTTCCATATTTTACCGCCTTTGCAGCTTCTTGGTTTAGCCTTCTTCCCATTTCGGCATCATCCGAATTAATAGCTGTTACAACCCCTGCATTATTAAGGAGGGTTGCATTGTAAGGAATTGCATCATTTACTTCAAATTTATAAGCCCACCAATCCGAAAAAGTAGAGCCACCTGCACCATGATTTTTCATTTTATCAGCTACTTTATATCCTTCCAAAATATGGGTAAAAGTATTAACGGTAAAACCCATTGAATCCCCAACATGCATGAGCATGTTTATTTCGGATTGTATGTAGGAATGGCAAGTAATAAAGCGTTCGGAGTTTAGGATTTCAACCAGAGCATTAAGCTCTAAATCTTCTCTTGGAGGGGTGGTATTTCTTTTGTCTTTTGTACTGAGATTATTAAAATCATGCCATTGTTTTTGGTAGGCTTTTGCTCGGTAAAATGCATCATAAAATACTTGTTCGACTCCCATACGGGTTTGTGGGAAACGGATGCGTTCAAAATTCCCCCAATTGCTTTGTTTTACATTTTCGCCAAGGGCAAATTT
Source organism: Thalassomonas sp. (assembly GCA_047617145.1). Classification (GTDB taxonomy): domain Bacteria; phylum Bacteroidota; class Bacteroidia; order Flavobacteriales; family BACL11; genus UWMA-0277. The sequence goes on from JBLGCF010000045.1 coordinate 1,748, forward strand.
GATGAATCCATCCGCATTTTCTACTTTCATTTGTTCAGCTGAACTTCCCCATCTTAACTTAATCATTGCGGCTTGCCCACCAATTGGATTTGCCGAGCCATGCAGCAATTGTGAGGCAACCGTACCTCCTGAAAGTTGGCGGTAGATATTATGGTCATTCGGATTGATAACATCTCCAATCCTCACTTCAGCACTTACCGCTTGGCTTCCTTCATTCACTCCTCTGCTGATTGCAATGTGCGAATGTTCGTCAATTATACCGCAAGTAAGGTGCTTACCTGTTGCATTAATTTGTGTGATTTTTACGGTTTCAGGAAAAACAATTAGTTCATCTAAGTTTTTCCCAATGGCAATAATTTCTCCATCTTGAATTGCGACATCCGTATTTTCCAAAATTCCCTCTTTCTCGTTTGTCCAAACGGTTGCATTTCTGAAAATAACGTTTTTGGCTTTGGGTGGGTTTGTAAATCCGTGTGCTTTGTTAGGCAACCAAACGGAAGGAATGATGCTGTCAATGGTTAACGTAAAGTTTTTTTTGTCTTCTGTGAAAAGAGAATCTCTTTGCAGATTAAAGCTGTGGTACACGCCAAGGCTATCTTGGTATTTCCCTTTAATATTTCCGTTATTAAATTTAGCACTAGCTCTAAATGTTCCGTTTTTGGTGCTGATGTTAATATTGTTCCCTTCCAAAATTGTTGGCAGAGCAACAGAATCTAAAGTAAAAATAGTCGCTTTTGGTTTTGCTTTACTTCCTTCAATGGACACCATTTTGTTTTCAAATTCATCACCATTCAGCGTGTAATATCCTCTTACATCAATCTCTTGTTTTTTAGTTATAATGTGCTTTTCTCCAGCAGTCCAATTTTCGTAAATTTCCCCATTCTCAAAAATATCCTTTGATGCAATAAAGAAGTTGGCTAGCTTTCCACTTTCTAGGCTTCCTATTTTATCATCCATTGCAATAAGGCTGGCAGGAGTAGTGGTAAGTGCAGCAAGTGCATCTTTTTTGGAAAGCCCTTTTTTAATGGCTAGGCGCAGGTTAGTTATGAAATTACTTTCCTTATCTAAACCTGAAGAAGTAATGCAAAACTCAATTTCATTTTTTGCCAATATCGCAGGATTGAAAGGGGCAGTTTCCCAGTCTTTTAATTTGTGTAAACTTATCCATTCTGTAGTTTCAGGGTTACTTACATCATAGGAATTTGGGAAGTTAAGCGAAATAATTACTGGGAATTCAGTTGCAGCTACTTCTTCAATTCTACTGTATTCTTTTCCGTTTCCTTTTATGATAAAATCAATTTCAAACTCATCTGCTATTTTATACACCCGGCTATAATCTAGCTCGTCATTGATGCTAAAAATATGAGGTAATTCTTGGGTTTCATTTACTGCTAAATAGGAAAGGTTTGTTTGATTATCCTCACTAGCATACCATTCAGCATCCAAAAATGTTTGTCGGATTAAGGCGATACTCCCCATTAAGGAAGAAGGGTTTTTTTGCCTTGAGACTCCTTTGTTAAAAGAAAAATGACTTGCTGCTTGTGGCAAAATAATAGTTGAATGTTCGCTTTTTTGGGAGAGAAGTACTAAACAACCAGTCCCTCTTAGTATTCCATCTTGTTGATGGGAAAGTACTGCGCCAAAACCATTTTTAAGGTAAGCTTTAGCTGTTTTTTTATTAGAAACAAAATCTGTACTTGCATTTATTTCAGGGTGAATGGCTTCATTCCAATGGTAAGCACCAGCTTTATTACTTTCGTATTGCGGACGATAATTGTATTGTCCTTTTTTTGCTTTTGATAATCCGTAATCTGAATCTAAATCAATAAAAGAAGGGTAAATATAATCGCCATTTAAGTCATGAACAATCGCCCCTTTTGGAATATTCAAATTGCTGTCCACTGCAATAATTTGTTTTCCCTGAATGATGAGTGTCCCGTTTTCTAGCTCATAACTTGGGCTTAAAACAATATGGGCATTGGTAAATGCATGGATAGGTTCAAAGTTTTGAGCTACTCCATTAACAGGAAAAGTTTCTTGTCCTAAAAGGGAGTAAAAACTAAGGATAGCAAAAAGGATAGTAAATCGTAATCTCATTTGATAGGGTGTAATAATAAAGCCGTGAAATTAGCAAATTAACTTGAAATTTATTTGTTTATTTGTCAATAAAAATATTTTTATATGACTGCACAAAAAATGAACTTAATTAACGCATTAACTTTGATTGTACTTGGTTTATGGGGGTATATTGATGTTAGTAATTTTAAATTAGCTACAATTGTCTCATTTGAACATTGGACTGCATTGATTACTGTTTTATTTGGAATTATTTTATTGTTGTGTAATAAAGGAATTCAGAATAGTAACAAAGCTATTGCTCATGTTGCTGTTGTATTAACACTATTAGTTCTAATTGCTCTTGTGGGGAAAAGACTACCTATATCTATAGAACAAGGAGGTGTTGGACTATTTCGTGTATTAGCAATGAGTTTATGTTCTTTCATTGCTTTTATTGCGTTTATTAGAAGTTTTATAGAAAACAGAAAGAAAGCGTCATAGTTATTCAATCACTTACTTTATATATTTAAATGGAAAAAGCCGTTTTAATTGGTTTAATTACTCCTGATGTTACGAAAGAACAAGCGTACGAATATCTGCATGAACTTGCTTTCTTAGCTGATACGGCAGGTGCAAAACCCGTTCGGAATTTTACACAAAAATTACCTCATCCTGATAATAGAACTTTTTTAGGAAAAGGAAAAATTGAAGAAGTACGCTTATATGCTGAAGAGGAGGAAATCAAACTAATTATTTTTGATGATGATTTGAATCCTTCACAAATAAGAAATATTGAGAAAATTTTTGGTGAGGATACTAAAATACTAGATAGAAGTAATCTGATACTTGATATTTTTGCAAGCCGAGCCAAAACTGCACAAGCTCGTACACAAGTGGAGTTGGCACAATATCAATATTTGTTACCAAGACTGACAAGAATGTGGACTCACCTTGAACGACAAAAAGGAGGGATTGGAATGAGAGGGCCTGGAGAAACACAAATTGAAACGGATAGAAGGATTATTAACGATAAAATTGCGTTATTAAAAAAGAAGTTAGAGAAAATTGACAAGCAAAGTTATACGCGTAGGAAAGGTAGGCAGGATATGATACGAGTTGCCTTAGTTGGGTATACCAATGCAGGAAAATCAACCTTAATGAATACCTTAGCAAAGTCAGATATATTTGCGGAAAATAAATTATTTGCTACTTTGGACACTACTGTAAGAAAAGTAGTAATTGGTAATTTACCTTTTTTACTAACCGATACAGTTGGGTTTATTCGTAAGCTCCCTCATCAGTTGGTGGAGAGTTTTAAATCTACTTTGGATGAGGTGCGTGAAGCAGATTTCTTGGTGCATGTAGTGGATATTGCAAATCCTAAATTTGAAGACCAAATAGAGGTGGTGAATAAAACTATTATTGAAATTGGGGTAACGGACAAACCTATGCTAATTGTGTTCAATAAAATTGATGCTTACACATTTACTCCAAAAGATGAAGATGATTTAACACCAATATTACCTGAAAATATCTCCTTGGAAGAATTAGAAAAAACTTGGATGGCAAAATTAGGTGGAGAAACTATGTTTATTTCTGCCTTAAATAAAACCCATTTCAACGAGTTGAAAGATGTGCTTTATGCTAAAATTAAGCAATTGCATGAAGTAAGGTATCCGTACAATAACTTTTTGTACTAAGCAAAACTCTGTAAGTCGGAAAGCTTTTTGTAATGCCCGTTTTGAGCAATCAATTCTTGGTGTGTTCCCCTTTCAATAATACAGCCTTTATCCAATACTAGGATTTCATCCGCATTTTGTATGGTAGAGAGTCTATGCGCAATTACTAGTGATGTACGGGAGTGCATTAATTTATCTAAAGCGTCCTGAACTAAGCGTTCGGATTCTGTATCTAAGGAAGAAGTAGCTTCATCCAAAATTAATATCTCAGGGTTTTTTAGGATTGCTCTGGCAATGCTCAATCTTTGTTTTTGTCCTCCTGAAAGTTTATTTCCTCTATCGCCAATATTGGTGCCGTATCCATTTTCGGTTTCTAAAATAAAATCATGTGCATTGGCAATTTTTGCCGCTTCAATTACTGCTTGTTCGCTAGCGTTAGTATTCCCTAGGAGGATGTTATTGAAGATAGTATCATTAAACAAAATAGACTCTTGACTTACGATTCCCATTAAGGCACGCAAATCATGTAAAGCAATTTCTTTTATATTGTTGTTGTCAATAAGTATTTCTCCTTGCTTGATGTCGTAAAATCGTGCCAATAAATCCGCTAAAGTTGATTTCCCACTTCCTGATTGCCCAACTAAAGCAATCATTTTTCCTTTGCCAATGCTAAAGTTTATGTCCTTGAGCACGGTTTGTTTTTCATACGAGAAGGATAGGTTATTAAACTCAATTTGGTTGTTCAGTAATTTTATTTTTTTTGGATTTTCAACATCAACAATTTCATTTTCAGCATCCAGTATTTCATAGACTCTCTGTGCTGAAGCGCTCCCTTTTTGTATGAGGTAATAGGAAGTAGTTAAGGACTTTGCAGGAGGGATGATTTGTGAAAAGATAAGGATATAACCAATAAATTCTTGCGCATTTAGTCCGCCATCAGCATTTAACACAAGCTGACCTCCAAACCACATAACAATTACCATAACGATAGTACTCAAAAACTCACTCATAGGTGAGGATAAATCTTTTTTCCTCAGTAATTTTGTCATGATACTTTTGTACTCATTACTATCTTTTTCAAAGTTTTTATTGATGTAGCTTTCAGCATTAAATCCTTTTATAATTCTGAGGCCTGAAATATTTTCGTCAATGATAGATAGTAAATCCCCCATTTTACTTTGGCCTCTGTCAGATGATTTTTTTAACGACCTACCAATTACCCCAATAATAAGGCCAGTAACAGGAAGAAGTAGAATAACAAAAGTGGTAAGCTGTGGGCTTATAAAGACAAGTGTTGCTAAGTAGACAAGTATATTAAGTGGGTCCTTAAATAACATTTCAAGGGAACTCATAATCGACCATTCTATTTCCACCAAATCAGAAGTCATACGAGCTGTGATATCCCCTTTTCGTTTTTCAGTAAAGAAAGGAAGTGGTAAGGAAATTACTTTTTTGTGCAAGTCCATACGCATATCGTGCACTACTCCATTTCGAATAGGCGTTAAAAAATAAAGTGATAAATAACGGAACAGATTTCGGAAAAAGAAGGTAATTAATACTAAAATACAAATAAAAAGTAAGGCTTCTATCTTCCCTTTTTCGTCAACTATGGAACTTATGATGGCATAAAAATTTTCTTTTAAAGCTGTTGCATCAAAGCTTAATGGAGGTGGGTTGTATACCTTTTCTTGCGTTTCAAAAAGGATTCCTAAGAATGGAATCACCATTGTTAAGGACACTAATGAAAATAAAACACTTAATATATTGAATAGAATATTCAGCAGTGCAAATGGCAAATAAGGCTTTATGTATTTTAATATTCGTAAGAAATAATGCATTGGGCAAAGATAAGAAAGGATTCCCTATTTTTGCACTATGGAATCAACAAGACAAAAAAAAGTATCGCGTTTAGTTCAGAAAGAACTTTCTGTGATTTTTCAGCAAAAAGCACAAGAGATATTAGGTAAGATTATGGTGAGTGTAACAATCGTTCGTATTTCTCCTGATTTGGCAGATGCCAATGTTTTTTTAAGTATTTTCCCTGTTGATGATCCTGCTGAGGCACTTAAAGTAGTTAAAAGTAATACGATTATGATTCGTAAAAAATTGGGCGAAAGCGTAAGAAATCAATTGCGAATAGTGCCTGCATTACAATTTCATTTGGATGATTCAGCTGCTTATGCTGAGGAAATTGATAGACTTTTGAAAAAATAAATTCGAATGAATTTCTCATTTTTTATTGCCAAACGCTATTTCACGACTAATAAAAGTAGCAGTTTTGTGCATATAATTTCTTGGGTTTCCCTTTTTGGAGTGGCTATTGGTACGGCAGCACTTATTTTAGTGCTTTCGGTTTTTAATGGTTTTGAGGATTTGGTGTTGAGCATGTACAATTCTTTTGACCCACACCTAAAAATTACCTCTGCTGAAGGTAAAACTTTTAATCCTGAACAAGCAAAAAATCGATTACTTACAGTTGAGGAGATAGAAAGTACGGCTTTTGTTCTGGAGGAAAAAGTCCTTTTAAAATATCAAGAAAAGGAATACATAGCCACTGCAAAAGGAGTAAGTGAAGAGTATTTACAGCTTACAAATTTTGATTCTTTATTGGTTGATGGCGAGTATATTAATAATTTTGAAAGTAATAATGTAGCAGTTGTTGGTAGGGGAGTTGCTTATTATTTGTCAATGAGTATTGGTACTATGCTTGAACAGTTACAAGTTTTTGTTCCCAACAGAAATTCAAAAACCTTATTGAATCCTGCTACTGCTTTTGAGCAATCATCAGTATTGCCAGTGGGTGTTTTTGGGGTGCAAGCTGAGGTAGATGCCGCATATATTATTACTCCGCTATTATTTATTCAGCAATTGTCTAATCGCAATAATGAGGTTTCAGCCATTGAAATAAACCTAAAAGATGAAGGGCAGATGTTAGTTTTACAAGAAAAATTACAAACTGCCTTGGGTGATAAATACACAATTAGAAATCGCTTGCAACAACAGGATTTCCTTTATAAGATATTGAATACTGAAAAGCTAGCTGTTTTCTTAATTCTTACTTTCATTATGATAATTGCTACCTTTAATATTATAGGGTCCCTTAGTATGCTTATGTTGGACAAGAAAAAAGACATTGCTACTTTAAGGAGTTTGGGTTGTAGGGTGCAGGACATTCAATCCTTATTTTTCAAAAAGAGTATGCTTACTATTTTGTTGGGTGCAGGTATTGGTTTGTTGATCGGTTTGGGTATCGCTTTTTTACAACAAACTTTTGGTTTTGTAAGTATGGGAGGCGGTAGTTTTGTTGTTAATACCTACCCAGTTGCAATAAAATTAATGGATGTGCTATTGGTTAGCGCAACAGTAATTACAATTGGCGTTTTAGCTTCTTGGTATCCTACCAGAGTGTTAGGAAGAAGGTTGTTTAGAAATTAAACTCGGCAAATTCCTTTGCTACTGAATCTAGTATTGCATGTACTTCTTCAGGGTTATCGCTTGTTACCATTTTTATTCGGTAATCCTTAAAGTGAGGAATTCCTTTGAAATAGTTAGTGTAGTGGCGTTTCATTTCTGCAATACCCAATATTTGTCCTTTCCACTCAATTGAATGTTTTAGGTGTTGCTTACAGGCAATTACTCTATCTGCTATAGTGGGTGGGGCTAAATGCTCTCCTTTTTTTAGGTAATGTTTTATTTCGTTAAATATCCAAGGGTAACCAATGGATGCACGCCCAATCATTACGCCATCAACTCCATATTTATCTTTCACTTCAGCTACTTTTTCAGGAGTATTTACATCTCCATTTCCAAAGATAGGAATGTGCA
>JBLGCF010000046.1:0-9176 GCA_047617145.1 Thalassomonas sp.
ATCGCGAACCTAGTGTGCCGCCTATACGATAGCACAGTAGGAGATATTAAGTTTGGAGATACTGAGGTAAAGGAGTTAAACCTTAACAGCCTAAGAACAGGCATTGGCTATATACCACAAGACGGCTATTTGTTTTCAGGAACGGTAAGAGAAAACATTGCTTTTGCTAGCGACACCACTGAAGAACATAAAATAATTGCAGCTGCAAAAAAGGCAGATATCCTTAATGAAATAAACAATTTCAAAGAGGGGTTCGACACTATTATTGGGGAAAGAGGGGTGCAACTTTCAGGAGGGCAAAGACAAAGACTAGCCATTGCACGAACTTTTTACAAAAACCCTGAACTCTTTATTTTTGACGATTGCCTATCAGCAATTGATGCCACTAAAGAGCAAAGAATCCTGAAGGAATTGAAACAGGAAAGCAAAGGGAAAAGCAGTATTATTATCTCGCACAGAATATCAACCATAAAAGATGCTGACCAAATTATAGTACTTGAAAAAGGGGAAATAACGGAGAAAGGAACTCATAATGAACTACTTGCAAAGAAAGGATTCTATTATGAGATGCAGCAAATACAAGGCAACTCTAGCTCAAAATAAGACAAGTTAATATATTTTAATATATTTGGCTCTTAAAAAATTACAGATGGCTGAGAATAGAGATATGGAGGAGATTTTTTCAAAGAAAGTAAGAGCAGGAAGAAGAACTTATTTTTTTGATGTACGATCGACAAGAGCTGGAGATTACTACATGACAGTAACGGAAAGCAAAAGAGATTTTAATGAAGACGGAACACCCTTTTACAAGAAACATAAAATCTATTTATACAAGGAAGACTTTAACAACTTCAAGGAAGCATTGAATGAAGTAAGCGATTATATAATTGCAGAAAAAGGAGAGGAAATAATCTCCAACAAAGAAATAAAAACGGAGAAAGTGGAAGAAAGTACAGTTGAAACAAAAGCCCCACCCAAACCCGTACAAGAAGATACTGAAACAAAAGAAAAACCATCAACTGACTTTACTGAAGTTAATTTTGATGATTTAGGAAAGGACTAAAAACCCAGACCAAAAACAAGTGGAAAAACCAATAAAGCAATTTGTTGGTTTTTTTATAACACTCTTTTTTTCTTAACAACTCCCCTATTTTGTTGATAATTAGCCCCTATTATCAACTTGCTTTTTAGCATTTGTAGCCTACTTTTATAGCCGTAAAAAAACAAAGAAATGGGAAGAATAATTGCGATTGCAAACCAAAAGGGAGGAGTAGGAAAAACCACTACCGCTATGAACTTAGCCGGGAGTTTAGGAGTGCTGGAGAAGAAAGTATTGCTGATTGATGCTGACCCTCAGGCTAATGCTACCTCAGGAGTTGGGCACAACCCAAGGGAAATTGAAAACGGAATATACGAGTGCCTAATGGGGCAAGCTACAGCTGCAGAATGTATAGTAGAAACAAAAAGCCCTAACCTTGATTTATTGCCTGCTAATATTGATTTGGTAGGCGCTGAACTAGAGCTAGTAAGCCTTGAAGGGAGAGAATACAAAATGAAAAAAGTATTGGCTCCTATCCGTGAAAAATACGATTTTATCATCATTGATTGTGCACCATCATTAGGATTACTTACCTTGAATGCATTAGCGGCTTCCGATTCAGTAATCATACCGATACAATGCGAATATTTTGCATTAGAAGGTTTAGGGAAATTACTAAATACCATTAAAATTGTACAACAAAGGTTAAACATTGATTTAATAATTGATGGGCTACTCCTTACCATGTACGATACACGTTTGCGCCTATCCAACCAAGTAGTAGAAGAAGTTAAAACACACTTCCAGGACATGGTGTTCAAAACCATTATCCACAGGAATGTACGCCTTGGTGAATCACCATCCTATGGAGAAACAATTGTAATTCATGATGCATCAAGCAAAGGAGCAATAAACTACCTAAACTTAGCAAGCGAATTATTAAAAAAATTAGAAACCGTTACTGTAGCAACAGAATAAGATGACAAAAAAAAGAGGCGGATTAGGAAAAGGATTAATGACTATTTTCAAAGACAATACGATAGACATTCCTACTGATATAAAAACGAACAACACAGCACTTTCTGGGCAAACACATGAAATTGCCATTGCTGAAATTGAAACAAACCCTTTTCAGCCAAGAACTGAATTTGATCAAGAAAAGCTACATGAACTTTCCTTATCCATTGAGCAATTAGGGATAATCCAACCTATAACAGTTCGGAAATTAAACGAAAATAAGTACCAACTTATTTCTGGAGAAAGAAGATTCAGAGCCTCAAAATTAGCTGGACTAAGCAAGCTACCTGCTTATGTGCGTATTGCTAACGACCAAGAAATGCTGGAAATGGCATTGGTTGAAAACATACAAAGAGAGAACCTTAACCCTATTGAAATTGCCCTTAGCTACCAAAGGCTGATTGAAGAAATAAAATTAACCCAAGAGCAGTGTAGCGAAAGAGTAGGGAAAAACAGAACTACCGTTACTAACTTCTTGCGCTTACTAAAACTTCCTTCTGAAATACAGAAAGGATTGAGTACAGGGAAAATTAGCACAGGACATGCTAGAGCACTCATCTCAGTAAAAAACACAGAAAGTCAGCTTAATATTTTTCATGAGACAGTAGCAAATGGTTATTCGGTACGAGAAGTAGAACAAATTGTAAAGGACTTTGCAGACAGCAACTACAAACGCACTTCTAAAACAAAAGCAATAAGCACACCCAACCCACTTCCTTTTTCACAACAAAAAATGGTACATGACTTATCACGAACCCTGGATAAAAAAGTAGAACTGAAAAGAAATAAAAAAGGAAAAGGAAAACTGATTATTCCTTTTACAAATGATGCCGAATTAGCCATGATTTTTGAATTTATTAATAAATAAATTGCAGCAAAAAAAACACATACTTATCGCTTTCCTACTCTTATTCGCCAGTACAATTACGGCACAGGAAAGTGTAGTGAAAATACCAAAAAAAGCAGGATTGTATTCAGCAATTATCCCTGGTGCTGGGCAAGTATACACCAAAAAGTATTGGAAAGTACCCATCATCTATGCCGGGCTTATCACATCAGCTTATTATTTTAAGGAAAATTATGATTTGCATGATTTATACAAAAAAACTTACCTTAACAGAATTGGCGGAAATACATCAGATATTTTAGATTACACTGATGCAGATTTAATAACCTTAACCGATCATTACAGAAGAAACCGAGAGGTATCCGCCTTGCTATTTACCCTAACCTACATATTGAATATTGTTGACGCCTCAGTAAGTGCTCATCTGTTTGATTATAATGTAAGTGAGGACATCTCTCTGCACTTTCAACCTATCTATATGGCAAAAGGGAACGCAAGTGGTTTATCGCTATCAATTAAATTATAAATTTGCCCCATGAAAATTGCAATACTAGGAAATGGTAGGATGGGAAAACGAATTAGCGAATTAGCCAAAGAAAGAGGACATACTATCGTTTGTATTTCATCATCCGAAAAACCAGCACACACCCTTGACCTAAGCACTGCTGATGTTGCTATTGATTTTAGCACTCCTACTACTGCTTTTAATAATATTAAACATGCAATTGAAAGTGGTATCCCTGTTATTTCCGGGACAACTGGTTGGCTAGAAAACCTAACCGAAATTGAGGATTTATGCCTTAGAAAAAGAGGTGCTTTTTTATACGCATCTAACTTTAGCTTGGGAATGAATATCTTTTTTGAGCTCAACAAAACATTAGCTAGGTTGATGAAAAACCAAAACTATGAAAGTAGTTTGCATGAAATTCATCATACTAAAAAACTAGACTCCCCAAGTGGTACAGCTAAAACATTAGGAGAACAGATGGATAAGATTTTAAGTAACAACACACCCATCACTGCCGAAAGAACAGGTGATGTACCAGGAATACACATCATAAAGTACAACAGTACAGTTGATGAACTAGAAATAAAACATAGCGCCAAAAATCGTGATGGATTTGCAATGGGAGCTATAATTGCAGGAAAATGGATAATTGGAAAGGAAGGAGTTTTCAATATGCAAGATGTTTTAGCACAATAAAAAATTAAAAAATCGTTAGAGTAGAATATGAAAAAAATAAAAGAAATATTAGGCACATCATTTAAAGTAGTGATGTTTATTATAGCAACTATTCTATGGAGTATATTTGTTTATACTATTGGAGGAGAATGGCTCTATTTTATGCCACTAATTGCTGGTGATGTTTTATTCTGGGAAACAATCTCATGGCAATTCTGGAAGAAAAAAAAGAAGAAAGCTAAAAAGAATAAAAGTGAAGTAAGAAGCTGGGTTGACGCCATAGGTTTTGCCGTAATTGCCGCTACAATACTTAGAACTTTCCTTATTGAAGCCTACACCATTCCTACTTCATCCATGGAAAAATCAATGCTTATTGGTGATTTCTTGTTTGTAAGTAAGACTGCATATGGGCCAAGAGTTCCTATGACTCCAATTGCTTTTCCTTTAGTACACCACACCATGCCAGTTGGAGGAGGTAAATCATATTCCGAAAGTGTACAATTGCCATACCACAGAATGAAAGGTTTAGGCGATATAGAAAGAAACGATTGTGTAGTATTCAATTGGCCAGCAGAAACCTTAGGAAGACCAGTAGACAAGAAAGAAAACTATGTAAAAAGATGTGTCGGAATTGCAGGGGATGTAATTGAATTGATAGATGCACAACTGATTGTAAATGGAGAGCCTCAACAGGAATTTGAGGGCATGAAAAAGCAATGGCATTATGATGTGAGCACAAAAGGAACAGGATTAAACCCTAATATCTTGTATGAAAAATATGACATTACTGAAGGAGGCTATGGCCGTAACAAGAATGAATACAACCTTACTTTAACGAATGAAAGTCGTGATGCTCTGTCTAAATTCCCAAACATAACATCCGTTAAAAAACAAGTAGAAAAAGCAGGGCAATATGCTGAATATATTTTTCCACATAACCCAAACTACAAATGGAATGTTGATAATTTTGGGCCTATCACAATACCTGCAGCTGGAGTAGAAATTGATATCACAACTGAAAACTTACCGCTTTACAAGGACATAATTGAGCGTTACGAAAATAATAAGTTAGAAGTAGTTGAAGAAAAAATTTACATTAACGACAAACTAGCAACTACTTATACTTTTTCCATGAATTACTACTGGATGATGGGAGATAACAGACACAACTCGGCAGATAGTCGTTTCTGGGGATTTGTACCAGAAAATCATATTGTAGGGAAAGCACTTTTCGTATGGATGAGTTGGGATAAAAATGCAAAAGGATTGAAAAAAATAAGATGGAACAGATTGTTTAGAAGTGTTAAATAATCCTGTTTTACCTACTGCTTACCTAGCACCTATTTCCTATTACGCCACTTTATTACAACAGCCAAATTGTAGTATAGAACTTAACGAACATTTTATAAAACAAAGCATCCGTAACAGATGCGAAATTTATGGTGCAAACGGAAAATTACGCTTAACCATTCCTAAAGAAAGAAAAGGAAGTAGTAAAACAATTATCCAAAACCTAAAGATTTCCTACAAACAAAACTGGCAAAAGGAACATTGGAATGCAATCGTTTCGGCTTATAACTCCTCCCCTTTTTTTGAATATTACAAGGATAAATTACAAGCTATATTTGAAGAAAAAGAAGACTACCTTGTGGCTTTCAACAGTAAATTACAAAAAGTAATTATTAACCTTTTACAAGAGGAAAGCACAAGCAAGACAACTACAGAGTACTTACATAAAGGTGATTTTTCTGATTTAAGAAATCACCACTGGAAAACAGAAAACCAAGAAAAATACGACCAAGTATTTATGGAAAAGTATGGATTTATTCCTAACCTATCCATTTTAGATTTACTCTTCAATTTAGGACCTGAAAGCTCAGATTATTTACACAATTTAGACATTAGTATTGAGATTTAAGATTTTAGACAAAATAAGTCTAACATCTAAGTACTCATATCTAACATCTATTTTTTACTTTTGACAAAATTTTACAAAATGGCAAACTTAGATTTCAATAAGAATGATGATAAGATGAGGTTACTCATCTCGGAGATGAAAAGGAAACACGCTATTGTGGCTCTAGGCGGTGGAAAAGAGAAGATTGAAAAACAACATGCAAAAGGAAAACTAACTGCTCGTGAGCGTATTGATTACCTAAAAGATACAGATGCTAATTTCCTAGAAATTGGTGCTTTTGTTGGAGAGGGAATGTATACTGAACATGGTGGGTGCCCCTCTGGAGGAGTAGTTGCCGGAATTACTTATGTAACCGGAAGGCAATGTATTGTTGTTGCCAATGATGCTACCGTAAAAGCAGGCGCTTGGTTTCCTATTACAGCCAAAAAGAATTTGCGTTTGCAAGAAATTGCAATGGAAAACAGATTACCAATAATCTACTTGGTGGATAGTGCAGGAGTCTTCTTGCCAATGCAAGATGAAATTTTTCCTGACAAAGAACACTTTGGTAGAATGTTTAGGAATAATGCGCGTATGAGTTCAATGGGAATTACACAGATTTCTGCAGTTATGGGAGCTTGTGTTGCAGGAGGCGCTTACCTTCCTATTATGAGTGATGAAGCTTTAATTGTAGACAAAACAGGAAGTATATTTTTAGCAGGAAGTTACCTTGTAAAAGCTGCTATTGGAGAAACTATCGATAACGAAACTTTAGGTGGTGCTACTACACATTGCGAAATTTCAGGAGTTACGGATTACAAAGCTAAGGACGATAAAGATGCCTTGGATAAAATCCGGAATATAATGGATAAAATTGGCGATACCAAAAAGGCAGGTTTCAACAGAAAAGAAAGTGAAAAACCAAAAGAGAACGAAAGAGAAATATACGGAATATTACCGAGAGACAGAGCAAAACCTTACAACATGAAAGACATCATTGCTCGCTTAGTAGATGATTCCAAATTTGAAGAATATAAAGAAGGATATGGGCAATCCATAATTTGCGGATATACCAGAGTAGATGGGTGGGCAGTAGGAATTGTTGCCAACCAAAGAGAGATGATAAAAACCAAAAAAGGAGAAATGCAATTTGGGGGTGTTATCTATTCCGATTCAGCAGACAAAGCAGCACGCTTTATTGCGAATTGTAACCAAAAGAAAATTCCATTAGTATTCTTACAAGATGTTACTGGCTTTATGGTCGGTTCTCGGTCAGAACATGGTGGAATTATAAAAGATGGAGCCAAAATGGTAAATGCTATGGCAAATTCTGTAGTTCCTAAATTCACTATTATTATTGGAAATTCCTATGGTGCAGGAAACTATGCCATGTGTGGCAAGGCTTACGACCCAAGGTTAATTGTTAGTTGGCCAACAGCACAATTGGCTGTTATGGGTGGCGCACAAGCAGCCAAAGTTTTATTACAGATTGAAAAAGCTAGCCTTAAAGCAAGAGGAGAAGAAATTGACAAAAAAGCGGAGGAAACATTGCTAAAAACAATCACGGATAAGTATGCTGCACAAACCTCTCCGTACTATGCTGCTTCTCGCCTTTGGGTAGATGCTATTATTGACCCCTTAGAAACCAGAAAAGTAATTTCAATGGGAATTGAAGCTGCCAATAATGCTCCTATAAAAGAGGCTTATAACCCTGGTATTATTCAGAGTTAGAAAATAATATGATAATAAGAGAAATACAAATTGGAGATGCTGAGAATCTCTTAAATCTGATGAATAAGGTAGAGGCTGAGACTACCTTCTTACTTTATGAAAAAGGTGAGCGTAAAAGAACAATTGAAAAGCAGCAAAAAAATATACAAGAAGGTATCAAAAAAGGAATTTTAACTTTTGTACTTGAGGACAATAAAAAACTAGTAGGTTTCGTTTGGGGAAATATTTTTACTGCAAACAGAAAAAAACATTGCATGTATTTAGCAATAGCAATTCTACAAGAATACACAGGTAAAGGTTACGGAACTAAATTAATGAAAACCTTGGAAAAACAAGCAATTAATAATGGAATAACTAGATTGGAATTAGAAGTTGCTAAAAAAAATAAAGTTGCTATATCCCTCTATGAAAAATTGGGGTTTGAAGCAGAAGGAGTAAAAAGAAATGCTTTTTTAGTTAATGGAAAATATGAAGATGAATTATTAATGGCAAAAATCATATAGTGTCCAAAAAATAAACATACTAAAATATGCTAAAACACAAGGAATAATTTATGGGTTTACAGGTTTGTTTATTGGCTTCTTGTACTCTTTTGGAGGCTTAATTATTGATACCTTTTCATTTATTCTACTGTTGTATTTTCACACACTTCTTTTAGGCCTGCCAATCCTGCTTCAAAATCAGGACCTGCCATGGCATCAAAAAACATAGTCATAAAATGCATAAAGAACGGCATCTCACCTTTCATACCCCAAGTTACATGTGTAGCATCTTCTGTCTCTTCAAATTTCCAGAAACCATAAGCAGGAGGAATTCCATCAAAATTAAGCTCTGTATTTATAGAATCAGCAAAACTAACGGCTGTTATTTCCAAAGAACCAATACCAGCCACTTCTCCTGCCCAATCCATTTTGGAATCATCACCATATCGTGCACCACTATATTCCGTCACTATAGTTGAATCATCCCACCAAGTAGCCCAAGTTGGCCAAGTTTGCAAATCAGTTACTTCACCATACACCACATAGGCAGGTGCATTTATAGTTATGCTTCTCTGCATTTTATATTCTCCTGGAATAAATAAATTAAAGGTACAAAAGGAAAGAAAACAAATTAAAGTCCATTTTAATATTTGTTTTAAAGCATTCATCATTATAATGTTTTAGTTATAGGAGTGCAAATTACAAAAATACTTTAAATTTGGGCTTTCAAAATTAAAACTACACACATGAGAAATAGAAATATTATTACTTAAAACAATGACAAAAAAAACACAATTCAAAGAGAAATTTGAACTAGATTTCATTTTTTTACTAAATTATTTATAAGTTTACGATATGAAAAGATTAGGGTTTATTATTTCTATATTAATATCTTCTATATTTTATTCATCTGCACAGAATGAGGGCAATATCTGGTATTTTGGAGGATATGCTGGTTTAGATTTTAATAGTGGTGTCCC
>JBLGCF010000047.1:0-9074 GCA_047617145.1 Thalassomonas sp.
GATTTATTGTCATCATAATAATTTGCTAATTCTCTTTCAGTTGGCTCAACCATGCTATCAGCAACTGAAGAAAAAGGAATAGCTACATAGTTAAAAGTAATATTTTGTGAATTTTCGTTAAAGTTTACTCTTGCTTCTTCATCCGTTACATACATAGCATTAGCTACTAATGAATTGTATTTTGAAGTTTTAATTAGACCAATTAAGTATTTTTGGAAGCCTACCCATCTTGTTCTTGCTTCTCCTGTTGGGTCTTGATCAATTTGTTTTAAGTAACCCAATACTTTTGTTCTGTCGAACTGACCAGTTGCTTGATTTTGGAAAGAAGGAACTTTTGAAATTTCAGGATGTACATTTACACCTTGTAATAATTCAAAAAATTCGTCATCAGAAACATCAATTCCTAATTTAGCAAATTCATTGTTCATTATTAAATCTCTCACATACTGATCCCATACTTGAGAACGAATTTGAGCAGTAGTTGTTTGATTGAGGATGCTTTGTTGGTTTTGAGACTTCCAATTGCTAATACCTTCTTCAACCTTTACCTCATAAGCTTGACGCATTACATCTTCACCAAATACTTCCCCAACATAAATACTTCCTCCACCTCTTGAATCAAGAGATGACATAAAGTCTCCTAAAATGAAAGCTAGCATTGCTATACCAATAACCGCTAATAATAATCCTGATCTATTTCTAATTTTTCCTAGTGTTGCCATTCTTGTTTTGTTTTATTAAAGTTGGCGAATATACAATTGTTATTTAAGAAATGAAAACAGAAAAGCTCCCGATTTCTTATCTAGTAAGCACCTTCAATTGCACTTCTTGTATTGCTGTTTGGTTTGCTTTTATGATTGTAAATTGGAATTCTTCCAAAACTATCACCTCATCTTTTTTAGGAATTTCTTCGGAATGATGTAAGATTAATCCGGCTATTGTTTCGTACTCAGCCGATTCAGGAAGATTCAATCCGTATTTTTTATTCACCATCTCAATATCCAAGCGTGCAAAAAGCTGATATTGGTTTTTTGACAATTTCTTATCCGTAATTTCTTCCACATCATGTTCATCCTCAATCTCACCAACAATTTCTTCCGTAACATCCTCAATAGTAAGCATCCCGGAAGTTCCACCAAATTCATCAACCACCAAAGCGATTCCTTTATTGCTTTCAATAAATTGAGTTAGCAATTGCATAGCCGACATGCTCTCGGGAACGAAAGGAATTGGCAACAAAACAGACCTAACATTTTTAGGGTTTCTGAACAAATCAGAAGAATGAACATAACCGATTACCTTGTCAATATTACCTTTATAAATTAAGATTTTAGAAAGCTTAGTGGTTATAAATTTATCTTTAATTTCTTGAATAGGTACTAAAATATCCATGGCTACAATTTCAGTTCTTGGAATCATGCATTCCCGCAATTTCGTTTCCGTCAAATCCAATACATTTTGCAGCATTTCTACTTCAATCCTACTTTCTTCATCTCCTTCAGCCGACTTTACATTACTCAAATATTCATCTAAATCTGTTTTCCCAAACACCTGTTTCCCTTCTTCTAGTTTTTGCCCCAACAAATACTTCAACACTACCTTAGATAAATACAACATAAGCAAAGCAACAGGGCGAAAAAACACGAAAAATAACCAAATAGGAACAGAAAATATCCTTAAAATCTGATTGGGATAAATCCTAAAAATTGCCTTAGGTAAAAACTCAGCCGTTACCAGTACAATAAGGGTTGTAATAATAGTTTGTACCAATAAAAGCGCAAAATCAGAATGCAAATAATCCGATATTTTTGGCGTTAGAATTTGCGTCATAACAATACCATACACTACTAAAGAAATATTATTTCCCACCAACATAGTGGTGATAAAATCCGATTCGTTTTTAGAAAAATAGGTGATAATATTAGCTGGAAACTTACCAGATTTCTTGTCCAATTCCAACTTTAATTTATTGGCAGAAATAAAAGCAATTTCTACTCCAGAGAAAAAAGCAGAAAACAAAAGAGTAATAGCAGCAATGGATATTAGCATATATGTAAAAATACTAAAAGTTAATTTGATTTAGGTGAATTCTCAAAATCAAAGGTTCCATGAATTTTAGTAATTGAATATTCCATGAAATCAGGGGTAGAAGTAAAGCCTTCTCCATAAATAACTTCCTTCCCAGTTGTTATTTTTACTTTCTTATCTGTATAAATTTTATCTTGTTTTGCATCCCAAACTAACTCATCCGTCTCCAGTTTTTTATCATCAGAACTAATTAGCACAACATTATTTTTCGCCAACATAATTTTTTTTTCCTCATCTACCGAAGCATAATTCGCCATTAGTGTTGACTGCAATTGTGAAGAGTCATTATAGAAATATACTTCTAAATGATCAGAAAAAATTAATGCAGGCTGAATATTTTGAAAACGCTCAATACAAGTAGCTAACACTCTAACCTTAATCTTACCATTTTCAGTATGAATCATGTTTGCCTGTTTTATTACTTCTAATGGCAAATCCTTTTCAATAATAAATTCCTTTACTAATTCGGGATTATTACTACAAGATAGTAGAAAAAAAATACCGATTAGAAAAAAATTATTCATTAAGACTTTCAAGAGTACGAACTTTTGTTGATTTATTAATCCAACATCCAATATTATACTGGTCTCCGTTAGTAAGGACTTCTGTTTCAGGTAAGCCATTTTTTGCATTATATGGAGGGCTATATTGAAAACAAAGTACAGTAGAAGGGAAGTATATTTCATATTTTTTTATTGCCAAATCCGCCCTACCCTTTGTATCTTCATCATTTAGAGCTTTCTCGAAGTTATCTACTGCTATCCAATAAACCGTTTTCTGTTCAAACTCTTTGTTACCGCAATTTTTTGCTCCTGCAACATAAATCCAGCCTAAATTTATGTAAGCTTCTCCCCAGCCCCTTCTAAGTTCTAATGCACTATACACTGCATTTCGAGCTGAGACATAAGAGCCTTTATTTCTATAAGCATTTGCTAAACCTAAAAAGTACTTTGCTTTTTTATCTGAATCTTCTTCCAGTTCAATTGCTTTTTTAGCAAACTTAATAGCATCATTTGATTTTCCTTTAGCAATACTCATTTTCGCCATTTTATTAGATGAAGATGCAGAAGGGTCTAGTTCATACAGCCTACTAGAAGCATCAAAGAATAATTGCTCAGAACTACAATCCTCTTTTTCTAACATTTCAATTACTCTATTTAAAAAAGAAATATCATCAGTTGCAGGTTCAAATTTTGAAGAGAAAAGAGTGACTAAATCATCACAGTTAGCATAAGGAGTAAAAAGGTTTTCAATTTTTTCAGCATATTGCACAAAATACTTAGTTACTTTTGATTCATTAATAATATTATAATCAACTACTTCAGAAATACGAGCATACGCTTCCAACACATCTTGCTTAGTTTTTTCTCCTTTTTTCTCTAAGTTAACCATAGCCTTCATATAGCCATAAACTGCTCTAAAATCAGCTCTGTTTCCATCCAGTTCTAATGATTTGTTTAGTATCTCTAAGGCCTCAGCACTTCTTTTCTTGTCTGCAATAACTAGCTCGTAACCTTTAAGACCTAATACATACCCTTCTTTCCCAAAATACTGAATTCTTTGGTCAAAAATCATCATTAAAGTATCCACATAAGCTGCTTTATTTACTTTATCAACTTTCATTCTTGCTTTAATAATCTTGGGACCATGCCTAAATGTGTTTTCATTAGCTTCTGGACAATTTTTCCAAGCCCATCTCCAAGGCTTTAAAGCATCACTATAATTTTTACTCTTAAAGTTTTGCACATAGATTGATCTATTTTCAACACATAAGACGCTATCTGTACCAAATTTTGATTGTGCATTAGCAGCAAACCCAATTAAAAATACTATTACTACAACAGCTATTTTTTTTATCATTCTATTAATCATATTTTCGTTTTACAAACCAAATTCCGTCATAAGAAACACTTAATCCAACTCTTACAAATTGTTCTTTTATTAAATTATTATCAGTTGTTCCTCTTTGCCCTAAAGTAAGAGAAACATCATATTTTGTTCTTGATTTGCGAACAGGGATGCCAAAACCAAAACTCACACTCATTTCTTTTAACTGTGTGTCATTCAGCATTAAAGGAGTATTACTATAAGCTGCACCTAAACGGTATTGCATTCTTTTGTAATATTTAGTAACCGAATTAAATTCTGGCGTATATTGCATACCACCCGAAAGTCGCATACTATTACTTAAACCATCACTTTCTGCTAGCAAAGCATAGTCAGCCCAATTTTGCATACTATAGTCCGCAATCAATAACCATTTTTCACCATCACGATAACTTAACCCTGCACTTATATACTGTGGCAAATTAATATCTCCCCACTCTACCGAACTAAGTGCAGTGTCTTTTATAATTTCATTTGCTCCTGAAATAGTTTCAACAATATTTGTTTGTTTTGCTCGGATGCTTGAATTGTTATTAGCTGTAAGTCCAAAAGTTACTTGCTTTTCATTAGCTAATTCTTTTTTATACATCAATCCTAATTCATAGTAATACCCTTTTAGGTTGATGCTAGAATTTGAACGCGCATCAAGATAAGAATCATCAACATAATTAAGTTTTTTTCTTCTATTTAACCCTCCAAACAAATAAGAAGCATTCACTCCAACTGAAAATCCTTTAAACGGTTCATAAGCTCCACCAAAATAAATCTTACTTAATCCTCCATCACCCGAGTAAATCATATCAGCATTCACATCATTATCTCTAGCATTCAATGTATATCCTATATTACTATATGGTAACATCCCTACACTTGCCCCTAGTTCCCTACTGATAGGAAAGGCAATTGTCAAATGACTAAAAGCAGAGTTATTTGCAATCTGCTTATCAGTTAAATTCTGAATACGAGTTGTTTTATGCAAGCCTCCAGTTGAAAATAAAAAAGAGTTTGCTCTAAAAGAAGTATAACTTGCCGGATTTGATGGGTTTACACTATTAGAACTACTAAGAGCAGTAACTCCACCCCCTAAAGCATTGTATTCTGGGAATACATTTCCTTGCAAATCGCCCAATCCGAAACGAGAGTAAGGTGAGCTTGTACCTAATTGTGCAGAAGCAGTGATTGAAAATACAATACAGAAAACTGCTACTAAACTTTTTAATTTATTCATTATAATCTAAAATTTCATTTAATCCTTCCATTACTAAAAATGGGTTTGCAAATATGCTACTTTTTAATTCCTTTTCAAAGAAAAAACAATCCCCACCTGTAACGGCAATTACGGTCTTTTTATTTTCCTTTTTATAAACATTAATTATATCACGTACTTCCGCTAGTATTCCTTGTTGTACGCCACTTATAATTGATGAGTTTGTATCATCACCTAACAACATACTACTTTCCGTAAACTCACACAAAGGCAACTTATTAGTAAACTGATTAAGCGCCTTATATCTCATCATTATACCAGGAGAAATCCTGCCTCCTTTATATACTTTTTCCTTATTTACAAAATCAATCGTTAAGCAAGTACCCGCATCAAACACTAATACATCTTGCTTTGGAAACAAAACTGAAGCACCAACAACAGCCGCAATTCTATCTCTACCCAATGTATTTGGTGTTTTATAGTCAATCGTGATTGGCAAAGGCGTATTTTCGTTTAAAAAAAGAGCATTAAAATGTTGAATAATTTTTTCAGTATCGGGATTTAAAGCCGTAACAGACGAAATAATAGCACTTGAAATAGTATGACTTCCCACAAAAACAAGTATGTTTTGCAAGGCGTAAGTATCCAAAACAGCAGAGCTAACCAGCTGTTTATCTTCAAATAAGGCAGTTTTAACTGCTGTATTCCCTATATCAATTATTAGTTTCAACGAATGGAAAATTTTGTCAAAAATATAAAATTACAATCCCTTATGATGATTTGCCCAAAATATTTCTCTAAATAAAAAAAACAATTAAATTTGCAGCCCTTAATAGTTGGTGCTATAGCTCAGTTGGTAGAGCAATGGACTGAAAATCCATGTGTCCCTAGTTCGAATCTTGGTAGCACCACTTAAACAAAAAGCCCACTCAAACGAGTGGGCTTTTTGTTACTATTCTAAATTTTATGTTACTCAACAATAATCTTATCCGTATAAGTATTTTTACTATTCTTTAATTCTATTGAATACATTCCTTTATCAAAGTCAGATAAGTCAATATGCTTTACCACCCCATTGAGTACTGAGCTATAAAGAACTTGTCCTAATACATTATTTACTGTTACATTATAATTAGCAACCTCACCTAATTTAATAGTAAGTATTCCATTAGTAGGATTAGGATAAGTAGTGAAAATAGTTTGCTTCACATCAGAAACTGCACTAATGCTTCCTGAATCAAAATTCATTCTTAACATTGGTATAAATGAAGTTGAATACCAAGTTGGAGTACCATTAAAATTGGAATCATCTACATCAAACCAAGACTGGGAGGAGTAAGATCCATCACCAACTGAAGCATTTATACCTACACTATCTGGAGTAAGATAAGAACCTACAGCTATTCTATATGACTGGCCTGCTATTAAATCTATTGGGCTATTAAATGGTATTGTAAGCCAGTTACCAAGATCAGTATTTTGGATGCTATAATCATCACTTTGATCTAATAAAATAGGAGCTCCGCCAGCCATATCCTCTTCATACAATACAGCATAAACTTGTGCCCCTACAATTGACCAATCAGAAATATGCGCATTAACAGAATACAATACCTCATCAGCATACATATGATAAGTTGATGCAGACTCAGCACTCTTAAGATTTGAACCTATTTTTCTGTATCCAAAATCTTGATTATAATCCTTACCATATAAATTACCCCACTGAGTTCCAGGCCCAGTAACAACAGTTGATTTTATAGCAGTATCAGAATATGTATAAATAATTCCTAGCCCTAAAGAATCTGCAACACTCCACATTTTAATTTCATAAACATCATTAGTAATAGGTGTAAAAAATGAATTACATACAAACGTATCTTGAGTAGAAGAAAATAAATTTACAACATTAGAACTTGTAGTAAAAACTGAGTTACCGTTCCCATCAAACACCTCAGCATACATTGTTATGTCCTGAGATGCAGTACCTTCATTACTTATGACCGCTTCAAAAGCGTATGGATTAGCAGTAGCCTGAGAAATAGGATTAAAAGTATAATCCTGACCTATACCGCCAGTATTCATATACTCTACCCACCAACCACCCATAACTTCATCAGTCATAGTTATAGAATTTGCTGGAGCTTCATAAATTTTAACATCATCAATATACCATCCATAAGTTATCCATACATTTGCATTGGTTGCTTGAGTAGGGAAATTAGTAGTCCAACTGAACCTAATCCATACTGTACTTGTGTTTGCTTGAAGATATGGAGAAAGTTGTATTTCCCTAAGACTTGGATTTGGATAAGGTGATCCGCCAGCTTGCGCTAATACTTGATAAGATAAATTATCAGCAATAGTTATAAAATTCACTCCATCAGTACTAATTTGTACAGTTTGCAGGTCATTAAATCTAGCACCATACTCTTCAAATGAAAGAATAGCATTAGGAGAACCAATTGCAGCCCCAATATCAATAGGCTGAGCCATAGTCATGTTGTAGGTCATATTTAAAAGTTGAGTACCTGATGAAGCGCTACCATTTGACAATTCTGCATAATTTCCGCCAGAAGTAGAGCTAATAGGATTATTAAAATACCAACTATCATTAGTCCCATCAATCGACCACCCATATACACCTCCATTCTGACCATTATTATCTAATAACCAATCATTTGGGTCTGTAAAATCGCTTTCCCAAATAATGTTCATAGATGAATTAGCATTATTAGTGCTTGGAGTAAATAACTCATTATTACTTAAAACAACAATGTCAGTAAAATCTTTCGCTGCACTCAATTTTTCAGCTGTAAAATTAGAAGTTTGAGCAATACAACTAAAGGAGATAGCAATAGCACATATTGAAATGTAGATTTTTTTCATTTTTATAAATTTAGATTATTTTAATAAGCAAAGGTATAAAAAATTAAGCATAAAAAAACCCGAATAAATTCGGGCTCTTATGTGCTCAATTAAAGAGATTACTCAACAATAACTTTCTCAGTATAAGTAGCGTCTTTACTTCTTAATTCAACAGTATAAACACCTTTATCAAAATTCGACAAATCAATTGTAGTAGCCATTGCATTAGTAGATGTAGTATATACTGTTTGCCCCAATACATTGTTTACCGTTACATCATATTTTGAAGTAGCATCTAACACAATATTAAACACACCATTGGTTGGATTAGGATACACATTAAAGATTGATTGCTTCACATCAGAAACAGCACTAACACTTGAAGGGTCAAAATTCATTCTTAACATTGGAATGCCTGAAATAGTATACCAACTTGGAGTTCCTACAGGGTCAGAATAAATTCCGTCTGTATCAAACATACCTTGAGAGGTATACTCTCCAAGACCTGAAGTATTAACACCAACAGTATCAGAAGGACTTAAGTACGAACCAATAGCAATACGGAAAGTAGTACCCGTAGTTAATGTAAATGCAGATGAAAAGTCAAGATTAATCCAAGCTCCTAAATCAGAGGACTGAATAGTATAGTCATCCGTTTGATCTAAGAGAATAGGATCACTTGCTCCAGTCATATCTTCCTCATACAATACAGCATAAACTTGAGCTCCAGGAATTGACCAATCAGAAATATGTGCATCAACAGAATACAAATCAGCATCAGCATAAATATCATACGTTGAAGATATTTCTAAACCACCATCAGATCTTCCAATTCTCCAATATCCATCCTCTGAATTATAATCTTTACCATAAATATAATCTGTTATTATAGTCACTTTTGAAGCTGTATCAGAATAAGTATATACTGAACCATCACCTGCTGAATCAGCCTCCGACCAAATTGCAATATTATATAACCCACCAGTCATAGGAGAAAAAGTAGTATTAGCAGCAACAGTATCCT
>JBLGCF010000048.1:0-8867 GCA_047617145.1 Thalassomonas sp.
ACAAAGGATTTGATTTATGATTTGCTTGTCAAAAATTTTACTAAATTTGCCGTCCGATTATCAAAAGTGAATACAAATCCGATAAAGTACTTATAATGGCAAAAACGACTAAAAAAACTACAGCTTCAGTTGAAGATAAATTGAAAGCTTTACACCAACTTCAAGTAATTGACACTGAAGTGGATAAAATTAGAATTATCAGAGGTGAATTGCCTTTGGAAATTGAAGATTTAGAAGATTTAATTGCTGGATTAAATACTCGTTTAGAGAAATTTAATAGTGAGTTAACGGTTATAACTGACGGTATAGCTGCTAATAAAAACTCTATTGAATTAGCAACTGATGCTATTGAAAAGTACGAAAAGCAATTAAAAAACATCAAGAATAATCGTGAATTTACTTCTTTAACTAAAGAGGTGGAGTTTCAAAACTTGGAAATTCAGATTGCTGAAAAGAATAAGCTTCAGAATCAAGCAAACGTTTTGCATAAAACACAAATCATTGAAGCTTGTACAGCTCAAGTTGCTGAAAAAGAAGAAGAATTGAAAATAAAGCAAGAAGAATTAGATACAATTGTTAAAGAAACTGAGAAAGAAGAAGTTTCTTTAATGAAGGATTCTGCAAAAGCTGAAAAGGTAATTGACGAAAGGTTATTAAACGCTTACAAGAGAATTAGATCTAAAGTGTCTAACGGTTTAGCAGTTGTTTCTGTTGAGCGTGATGCTTGTGGAGGTTGCTTTAGTCAAATCCCACCACAAAGACAATTAGATATTCAAATTCACAAAAAAGTAATTGTTTGTGAGCACTGTGGTAGAATTATGGTGGACTCAAATATATTTGAAGAGCAAGAAGCTTAACAATAAACGAACTTAATTTCAAGGGATTTCATATTTTTGAAATCCCTTTTTTTATATAATGAGAATTTTAACGATACTATTTCTTTTTTTAACTAACCCTCTGTTTGCTTCATTTCAGATGAATGAAAGAATGCAGCAATCGTATACTCATATTATCAATTTGGAATTTGAAGCGGCCAATAAATTGCTTCAAATAGAACAATTAGAAAACCCTGATAATGCCATCCTTGTTTTGCATCAAAATTATATTGACTTTTTAACGATTCTTATTGGGGAGGAAGAAGAATTTTTCTCAACTGCAAAGGAATTGAAGTCAGATAGAATTGATTTTATTAAAGATGGAGATGATAGTTCTCCATATTATTTATATGCTCAAGCTGAAGTGCATTTACAATGGGCTTTTGCTCGTATAAAATTTGAAGAGTACCTGACTGCTGCTTATGAAATTCAGAAAGCCTATTCTCTTTTGGAAAAAAATTATGAGCAATTTCCCAATTTTAAACTCAATATAAAAGGATTAGGATTATTGCATACTTTGGTTGGGGCTATTCCTGAAAAATACCAGTGGGTAATTAGCTTGGTAGGAATGGAGGGGACGGTTTCGCAAGGATTAACAGAATTGAAATCTTTGTTGGAGGAGGATGAAATAGAAATGTATCATCAAGAAATTTTATTTTTAACTGCTTTTTTACAATTGAATATGACCAATGATGAAGTGGCCTACAAACAATTGTTGGATAAAATAGGAGAGGGCTATCCCAGTAATTATTTATTAAATTTTGCAGCTGCTCGCCTTGCTCATTCTTTAGGGGAAAATGAAGTATGCATTAAGGTGTTAGAAAATCGCCCAGCTGTTCAAGGGAAATATCCTTTTCATTACCTGGATTATTTGCTGGGGATGTCATATTTATATAAACTAGAGTTTGAAAAATCTAAAGCTAATTTCAATAGCTTTCTTGCCAATTTTAAAGGCAGTAATTATATCAAATCAGCTTACCATAAGTTGGCTTGGATTGCTTTTTTGCAAGGAGAAGATAATAGCTATTTTGATAAAGTAAAGCTAGAAGGGAGTGCTTCAATTGATGAAGATAAGGTAGCCTTAAAAGAAGCTAATAAAGGCTATTTTTCTAATCCTGTTTTGTTAAAAGCCCGCCTATTATATGATGGTGGTTATTATAATGAGGCTCTAGCAGAAATTCATAAGGTTAATACAGGTGTCAATACTGAGTACTATTACCGTTTAGCACGTATAAGATCAAAACTAGATTATGAAGATGTTGAGGTGATTGCTCACTATCAAAAGGCTTATGATTTAGGAAATGAATCCACTGCTTATTATGCGCCAATGTCAGCTTTGCAAATAGGATTAATTTATGAGGAGAATAATAATCCTAAACAAGCAAAAATCTATTTTGAAAAATGTTTATCCCTTTCCGATTTTGATTATGAAAGAGGAATCCATCAAAAAGCAAAATCGGGTTTAGATCGTATTAATTAGTATCTAAATCCTAAAGTAAAAATAAGGTTGTGATTTGTGTTTATTAAAGCAATTGGGTCAATATAATCTTTATTGTATAATAAGTGTTCACTTTTTCCTTGTGATAGTACATAAGAAGCATCAAAATAATACCCTCCGTTATTTATTCCTAAACCAAAACTATAATTTTCCTTACTGAAATCTTGGCTAGCTAAAGCACTTCCGTATTTTGAATATCCTGCTCTAATTAAAAATGGCTTTACATTCATTTCAGCACCTAAACGAATGTTACTTGTTTTCGTATATAATTCCTGAATCCTGTTGTTTTCATCTGTAAAGCTATAATCTCTTGAGTGCATATTAGAGAAAGAATAATCTACTAATTCGTAATCAGCACTTAATAAAATATTCTTATTTACTACTGTTGATGCACTCAATATCGCTTTCCAAGGTGTGATTAAATCATACTCAAAATAGTTGGGTAATGAGCTTTCTGTAATGCTTGAGCCTGCAAAGTGTGTTGTTATGGTTGTGCTGTAAGTTTCCTCAATACTGTAAGTTGTTGGCGTGTGTAGTGCAGCTCCTAGTTTTAAGCTTTCTGATACTCTTAGTATTGCTCCAAGTTTTAAGTTTAGTCCAGAACCATAAACGCTTAATTCTTCTTGAAAATCAAATCCTTCTAAACCGTTAATAGTGTCTTCAAAATTTGTTTCACTATAAGTAGATTTTTCATAATAATCAAGCGTAGGAATTCCTATTGTAGCTCCTAAATATAACTGTTCGTTAAACGAACCTCCAATAGAGAAAATAAACTCATTTTTTCCTCCTGAAGAATGGATGTTCTTTGTTTGTGTTTTTGAAGAATTTCCTTTAACATGAGAAACATAGTTTCCAATATCGTGAGCATACCAATTAGTTGTTGTGTCTACACTATTGTCAGCTAAATCAATTAAGTTAGACCAGAAAGCGGGTGCAGAATAAAGTGAGTTTAATTCATCAATTCTGTGCCCATCTGAAATATCTAAGATGCTTTGGACTAAAGTGGAAGTGTTGTTTGCTCCTTGAATTCTAATGTTACTATTATAGTTTGCTAATTGATTCCATCCGATTGCAAAGTTGACTCTTTTCCAATCGGAATTTTCCATTCGGCTTGAAAAAACCAATCCTATATTTCCAATTTTAAGTCCTGAATTATAGTTTGTTTCTTTTTCGGTGTAATAAGAGGCAGTACTGTTTAGGATAAAACTAGGCGTAAATGTAAATTCAGAAAATTGATACATTCCAATTCCTGCTGGGTTTAGGCTTAAGCCGCTAAACTCCCCACCCAATGATCCGAATGCACCGCTCATTGCTGTAAATCTTGCACTTCCTAAAGGTTCGTTTTGTGAAAATCGTAAAGCATCAATTTCATTTTGAGCTACTAAAGTAATACTGCTAAGTGCAATAACTGCTATTGCTAATAATCCTTTTTTCATGTTTTATTTTCTTGGTTTTACACTTCTTCTATTTGAACTTCCTGATGATCTACTTCCACTATTCGATTTGCTGCTTCCTGAATTATAACTTTTACTGCTAGAGTTTGATTTTGGAGTAGAGTAACTTCTGTTATTATTGTTTGATTTTGGGGTAGTATAGGAACGATTTCCTTTTTGGGTAGTGCTTTTAGTTGAGTTATTTCCTCTGTAGGAATTATTCGTTTTGGTAGTTGTGTTTCCTTTGTTGTTCGTTTTAATAGTTGTATTTCCTCTGTATGTATTAGTCTTTATACTAGTATTTCCTTTGTAAGGATTATTTGTTTTTATTGTGGTATTACTAATTGTATTACTCGCGTTATTTTTCAAACTGTTACCATTTCTAATGCTTAAAGTTGAAGTGTTTGAATTGGTATTTGTAATCAGAGAGTTTGTTTTTACTCCTCTATTACTGTGAGAGGATAATGATCCTCTATGTCCTGTTGTATGGACAGTATTGCTGTTGTTGTAGTACGTGTAATTTGGTGTATGGTGGTTGTGATTATTGTATCCGTAAGCATAATAGCTATTATAACTGTTGTAATAATAAGGAGAATAGCTATAATAAGAATAGTAAGGCGATTGCCAGTTGTATCCGTAATAAATACTTGTTCCGCAATAGAAAGGATCATTGTTATAATAGTAGTAATCCGTGTATAGTCCACCATAATAATTACTATAATGCATAGGTCTGTGGAATCTTCTTATTCTTGAAGAAAAACTATAATCGTAATAGTCATTAGCAACATCATAATCACGATAATAATTATCAGTTACAATATTAGTGTCTTCTATTTGTTCGTATTCTGCTGAAGGAGCGGTAACTACATCATCATAACTACTAAATTCCGAGCTTCCTAAATAATTAGGATCGCTATAATCCACATGCGTTGTTGTGATGCAAGAAGATAAAAAAAGTAAAACAATAGCGGTAGAAAGTAAAGTTCTCATAGCAGTATTTTTTTGTTTGACAGGCATAAACTTATGCTAGTTTAATTTGTTAGTTTTGTACAACTTTTTAATTTAACGATAATAACACAACAAAATTACATTTTTTAAAGCAAAATGGCAAAAAAACTAACATCAAGAGAGCAGGACTATTCACAATGGTATAACGAAATTGTGCAGGGTGCTGATTTAGCAGAGAATTCAGGAGTAAGAGGTTGCATGGTAATTAAGCCTTATGGCTTTGCAATTTGGGAGAAAATGCAAGCAGAACTAGACAGAATGTTCAAAGCAACAGGTCATGTGAATGCTTATTTCCCTCTTTTTATCCCAAAATCATATTTAAGTAAGGAGGCGGCTCATGTTGAGGGTTTTGCAAAAGAATGTGCTGTAGTTACGCATTATCGTTTAAAAAATGCTGAAGATGGTAGTGGCTTAATAGTTGACCCAACAGCTAAATTAGAAGAAGAATTAATTGTTCGCCCTACATCTGAAACCATTATTTGGGATACTTACCGTAAATGGATTCAGTCCTACCGTGATTTACCTATTTTAGTGAATCAATGGGCGAATGTGGTAAGGTGGGAAATGCGTACAAGATTATTTTTGCGTACAACTGAATTTTTATGGCAAGAAGGACATACTGCTCATGCTACTAAAAAAGAGGCAGTTGAGGAGACTGAACAAATGATTGGTATTTATGCTGATTTTGCCAAGAACTTCATGGCTATGCCGGTTGTAAAAGGATTGAAGTCTGATAGTGAAAGATTTGCAGGTGCTGAAGAAACCTATTGTATTGAGGCCTTAATGCAAGATGGGAAAGCATTACAAGCAGGAACTTCTCACTTTTTAGGACAAAATTTTGCAAAAGCTTTTGATGTTAAGTTTGCAACTAAGGAAGGAAAAAAAGAATATGTTTGGGCTTCCTCTTGGGGAGTTTCTACTCGTTTAATGGGGGCTTTAATCATGACGCATTCTGATGATCATGGTCTAGTATTACCTCCTAAATTAGCTCCATTCCAAGTAGTTATTGTGCCAATTTACAAAGGAGATGATCAACTAGAAGCTGTGTCGAAAGTAGCTAATAAGGTAAAGAAAGCTTTAGAAGCAAAAGGAATATCAGTTAAGTTTGATAATAGAGATACGCATAAGCCAGGTTGGAAATTTGCTGAATATGAATTGAAAGGGGTGCCATTGCGTTTAGCCTTAGGAGCTCGTGATTTAGAAAATGGAACTATTGAGGTGGCGCGTAGGGATACTTTAGAAAAAGAAACGTATCAAATTACTGATATTGAAAATAAGGTAGAACATTTACTAGAAAGCATACAGGATAATTTATATAATAAAGCATTAACTTTCCGTGAGGAAAAAACATATAAGGCCGACTCTAAAGAGGAATTCGTAAAATTAATTGAGCAAGGTGGTTTTGTTCATGCACATTGGGACGGTACTAGCGAAACAGAGGAATTGATTAAGCAAGAAACAAAAGCAACAATTAGATGTATTCCTTTAGATGTAAAAATGGAAGATGGTCTTTGTTTGTTCTCAGGAAAACCTTCTGATAAAAGAGTCTTGTTTGCCAAAGCTTATTAAAAGATGAAAAAACAAGATCAGATTCTAGAGTTATTAAAAAGCAAGGCAATAACAAAGCAAGAGGTTTATCAAAAAACTAAGGAAGTTTTTGCTGATTTTCAGAAATGTTTAAAAACTAAATCAAAAGGCATTAATACTGAGATTTCGGATGAGAAGGTGAAAGTTACCTACTCTTCATCTGGTGATTTTGAATCAAAATTGAAATTCTCAGGAGACACTTTGCTTTTTCATATGCATTCTAATGTATTTGATTTTCCTAGTTCTCATCCAATGCATAAAACAAAATATGTTAAGCAGGATAAGTTAAGATCGTTCTGTGGTGTTATTAACATCTATAACTTCCTTTCAGACTCCTTTAAATACAATCGTATGAATGATGCAGGTTATTTAATTGCTCGTGTATTTATTAATAAGGATAAACACTTTTTTGTGGAAGGTGATAAGCAGCTTGGTTTTTTGTTTAATGATTTTGTAAATCAACAAATAAATTCAGTTGAGGTGAATAAAATTATTGAAGAATCTATGGTTTATGCCTTAAATTTTGACTTACAAACCCCAAATTTCAATGATGTTAAAATGGTTTCAGTACATCAGATACTAGATATGAACAGTAATCAAAAATTAAGAACAGCTAAGCGAATGGGCTATAAATTTTCTTTTGAAACAAATAATGATTAAATTTTTGTGAGATTTTAAAAAAAGTATAAATTTGCACCCTCAATTTTGAGAATAATTATGGCCCGTTCGTCTAACGGTTAGGACATGCGGTTTTCATCCGTAAAATAGGGGTTCGATTCCCCTACGGGCTACATAAAATTTAAAACTATGGCAAATCACAAGTCAGCAATAAAAAGAATAAGACAATCAGAAACTAGAAGATTGTTAAATAAGTACCAACACAAAACTACAAGAAATGCAATTGTAATTTTACGTGCTTTAACGAATAAGAAAGAAGCAGCTGCTTTATTTCCTAAAGTTGCAGGTATGTTGGATAAATTGACAAAAAGAAACATTATTCATAAGAATAAAGCTTCTAACTTGAAGTCAAAATTATCTAAGCATGTTAATGCATTAGCGTAATTAAATAATAAATTTATTATCTGAAAAGGGTTTATCGTTACGATAAGCCCTTTTTTTTATATTTGCCTTATGGAAAATGGCTTATTAATATATATCCCAAAAATTACAGTAAGGCATCAATACATCTTTGGGTTAGTGTTTAATGAGCTTTATAAAGTTGAATATAAGTTAACGGATGATAAGCAATCCTACCTAACGGCTCAGGATTCTAAGCTGAATTATTCACTTTCACCTATTGCTGAAGATGAAGTGTTTGTAGAAGCACATTCTTTATTAAATGAAAGAGGAATTAATGAAGTGTCTATCCAAGTAGGGGAACATGATGGTTGTTCAGTTTTTTTTCAATCATCTAACGAAAGTGCTTTTGAATATGATGTTTTTGCAGCTAGTTTCTATTTAGTAACCAGGTATGAGGAGTATTTGCCGCACTTAAAAGATAAATATAATCGTTACATGGCTAAAGAAAGTTTAGCCTTTAAGCATAATTTTTTACAAAAACCAGTTGTCAATATCTGGGCGAAACATTTGATAGATGTTCTTCAAGGCAAGTTCCCTTATTTAAAAATAAAACAGCCAAAGTTTAAGTACATTTCAACTATTGATATTGATAATGCATTTTTATATAAAGGAAAAGGTTTTGTGCGTTCGTTAGCATTTTTACTAAAAGCTATACTAAGTTTTGATGTTGAGGTATTAAAAATGGCAGTAGCCGTTAGTGCTAAAAAAAGGAAAGACCCTTTTGATACCTATTCCTTACAATTTAATTTGCAAAATAAATATAAGCTTGATGTGCGTTATTTTGTGCTTTTAGGTGATTATGGATTGAATGATAAAAATATTTCCCATACTAATAGTAGTTTCCAAACCCTAGTTAAACGATTGGCCGATTTAGCACCTGTTGGTATTCATCCATCTTTTGGGTCTAATCTCAATGAGAAAAAATTAGCTATTGAGGTAAAGCGCCTTGAGGATATTCAAAAACGAGAAGTTACCTTTAGTCGCCAACATTTTTTGCAGTTATCTTTACCTAAAACTTATAAACGATTAATTGAGGCAGGAATTACGGATGACTATACTATGGGGTATGCCTCTACAATTGGATTCAGAGCAGGAATTGCAAGCCGGTTTACCTTTTATAATTTGGATATGGAACAGATCCTTCCTATTACGATTCATCCTTTTGCAATTATTGATGATACCTTAAACTTTAATATGAAGTTAAGTCCTGATGAGGTTGTTTTGCAACTAAAAGAAATAGTACAGGAAGTAAAGCAGGTGAATGGGACGCTAATTAGCATTTGGCATAACGATACTTTTAGCGAGCAAGGACCATGGAAAGGTTGGCGTAATGTATATGAGGAGATGGTTAAATTAATAAATACTTAAAATGGAGATAATTAATTT
>JBLGCF010000049.1:0-8814 GCA_047617145.1 Thalassomonas sp.
CATAAATCACCACCTGTTTGTACAGTAAATATATACCATGCATCATTTATTTCCCCAGATAAACAAGAATTCCCAGAATTAATTTCATTAGGGTAGTTGCCTTCTCCTGAATAAGAGACAGCCTCTTTATAAATATCTTGACATACAGGTATTGCTCCATCACAATCCTGTACAGTAGGTGGAGGAGGAGGAGGAGGAGTGCCACATCCAATGGTAGCTGTCCAACCAGGATCTGTAATACTAAAATCTGAAGTAAAACGAATTGTTATACAGCTACCTGATGCCCCTACTACTCCTGGTGAAGAAGTCCCAGTATAAGTTCCTAATAAAGGTGATGCAGTGTTTGGGCCATCATAAATATACAAATAATCCCAATTATTTTCTATATTAAATTGAAAAAAATTTAAATAAATTGCCTGACCTGCATTGCTAGAACAAAACGTTACTGTTCTGTTTTGATTATTTCCATAATTACCACCTGCACCGCCACTATCATAAAAAGTACCACTACAGGTTGTTTGAGTTGTGTTATTCAATGCATTATTTAGTGTGTAAGTTTGACTAAATACACTTACAGCACTAAAAAAAAGCACAGATAATACTAGTAAATATTTAATATTTTTTTTCATCTAAATATAGTAGTACAAT
Source organism: Thalassomonas sp. (assembly GCA_047617145.1). Lineage (GTDB taxonomy): Bacteria > Bacteroidota > Bacteroidia > Flavobacteriales > BACL11 > UWMA-0277. The sequence continues at coordinate 649 of JBLGCF010000049.1, forward strand.
TCCCTTCCTTTTTATTCTATCTAATCACCGTTATTGTTCCTTGAAAGGATCTTTCTTTTCCGTTAAAATCAATAATATTTATGCTGTAAGTATAAAGTCCTGCTATTACATACTCATCACTATTATTCGCTTTTCCATCCCAAGCTTCATCACATCCAAACATGCAATATGTATCGGTGAATTTAGATGTTTCAAAAACTCTATTTCCTAGTCGATTGTAAATAGATAATTTATATTCTTTCACTCCTCTGGTAATTGGAAGGAAGTGATCATTAAATAAATCATTGTTTGGTGTAAAGCTAGAAGGAATAAAACAACTAAATGCTTCATTAATGAATATTGTTTGAGTAATTGCATTAACACAACCACTATCAGAAATAATGTTAAGTGTTACATAGTGAGTGTCAGCTACAGCACTAAATTCATGAATAAACCTTGAATTATTGGCTATAGTATCATTATTAGAGGGATTATTAAAATCCCAAACAGCATTAATATGTCCAGTTGAATTGTCTATAAAATTCACAAAAGGATTGTTGACATCAGTAGGTTGAGGGTAAGCATTAAAACTTGCAATAGGTGAAGGATTTAAGCTAATTGTTGCTTTTTCTCCTTTTTCATTTGCGATACATCCTTTACTGTCCACTACTTCTGTTATCTCCCAAATTCCTAATTGATTAGAATTTAATACTAAAGGGGAGTTTGTGTTGATGCTAAGAAGGTTACTCTCCAAGCCTATAGAATAATTTACAGAATAACCAGGGGTTCCATTGCTAACTGTAAATACCATTTCAGTTGTACTACCATCATTACAGAGAAATTGATCTGTAGTATATAACTCAGCAATAGGCAATGGGTTTGCAATTATATTGAAATCTTTATCAAATGGATCTTTATTACATCTTTTAGCATCTTTTAATGAAATTATATCATAGGCTGTATTATAAGAATATAAAGATTGAGGTATGGTAATTGAATTGCTGTATTGTGGTAATGTTAATGGAATTCCATTTTTGCTAAAAGTAACCTCCCAAGGAGCTGTCCCATTTGTAAATTCAAAATTAATATAAGCAAGATCACCTTCACAGAGTTCTGAAGTATCTGCTGTACTTGTTACAATCATATTTGCTCTTTCATTTACAGTTAGCGTTGTAGAGCTGTTTAGTGGGTCAATAATACCACACCCATTAGCATCATAAAAATCAGTTATTACAAAGGGATATACACCTGGGTTGTTCTTAGTATATGAGATTAAATTATTCATACTTGCTCCATTATAAATGGTACCATTATTATTAATAAAAGTAAGATCTGTTCCATTTATTTCTAAGGTGTAAGGTATTGCTGGAGTAGATAGATTTATAGGTGTTTGTAGATTTAAAGGTATTGTATTCCCTTCACAAATTTCTGATGGCATAAAACTGTTTAGAGTAATCATTGGTGCTTCATTTACTGTTAAATCTAATTCGTGTGTAATAGGTTCGATTGTTCCAGTACAACCATTAGAGTCAGTAAAAGATGTAATATAGAAGTTATAATCTATTGGAACGGGAGTGTTAGCTGACAATTGTAAAGTGTCTGTATGAGTATTATTACAAGATATCTGAGCTAGAGGAGGGTTTAAAGGAATGCTATTAACTCTATAATTATAATCAATTATAAATGGTTGTAGTCCTGCACTAAAATTGAATGAAATTTCGGTATTTTCATTTTCGCAAATTGGGCTATTAGAAGAAAAATTAGAAATGATCGGATTCGCATTGATCATGATCGTAAAGGGTAATGGTAATACGCATTCGGGACTTTGGCAAATGTTACCCAGATTATCCTCTACTTTTATTATTTGTATTAAATTGCTTCCAATTGATAAAAGATCTGCAATATTGCTTGGTGTTGGAGTATTCAATATCGTTATTGGTAATAGTCCAGGAGTAGTAGAAGTTGAGTATTGTGTTCCATTAATTGTAAAATCAATATTTATATTTACTGATCCCTGTGTTGCTTCAAATATGATATCTAAAGGTAAGTCCTGACATTGCACGGAATCACTAGCAGTGGCAGATATTTCTGGGTAAGGATCCACAGTAACATTTACACTTGCATTAGGTGTAGTAGTACAATTATTTCCATCTGTAATTGATGTTATTGAGATTGTTACTGGATCATTGTTACTGTCATATCCAGGAGTGACAGGCCCTTGGCCTGACATGCCTGGACTAATAACAAATGGTGCGTATAAGCCCGGCGGAAACTCATTTCCTTGTAAGTTTACTGTAAACGGTGGCGTTCCTTCAAGCATAGTAACTAAAATATTAGTTGGTAAGCTTTGAGCAACAACTAAAGGGTTTGCCGTTGGTGTGGTAGGGTCTATTTTTGGTTCTGGATGTATTGTTAAATTACAAATTGTAGAATAAGGTAAAAATCCATTGTTAGTACACAAGCTTCCAGGCGTTGGTGTTAATTCATATGTAAAATTAAATAAAGTTGATGTTGCAGGTGTTCCTATTGAAAACATAGGATCGGTTAAATCAACTATACCCGCTGGTATTATAGCGTTATTGATATTATTTATCCAATCTCCATTAATATCTTGACTTCCGTCTAATAGTTGAGAAAGATCATAATTTGTTATTAATGGGTCATTTACACAGGTACCTTTTGCAATTGCAATTCCGGTATTAGGAGGTGTTTCAGGAGTAATTGTAATATTTGTGCTATCAGCAGGGCATATTCCTGAAATATCTATTACAGTATATGTATAGGTGCCAAAAGGGTCAATAGAATTACCGATAGGATCGGCAGCTTGAAATGTTCCGCTTGCCACAGGTACAAGTCCAAAGAACCAAGCTCCACCAGCATCTCCTCCAATTGGGAAAAAAGGTTCTGCGGGGTTATTAAGATTGTATAAGGTAAAGTCATCCTCACAAATGGGGATTATTTTAGTAATACCAGCAAAAGGAGGTTCTGTGATCCATAAAGTGACATCAGAATAAGCTGAATTAGCACATCCTGCGCCAGTTCCTAAATCTACTATGTTATTAATTGCATAAATGTAAGGAGAAGAAACAGTCGAATTAGTTGGGATATTGATAGGTAATCCAGTAAAAATATCATCACTATTTACATCCACAGTGCATACTACAGAAATGAAGTTAGCGTCAAGATAATCAATTTGGAAAGGTCCTATTCCAGTAGGAGAAAAAATTAAATTAACATTATCGTTTAAACATGCCTTATCGTCTGGGTCACTAGTACTGATTGTAGCTGTAGGAATATCGCTAACAATTATAGTTATATCTTCATCATCAATACCACAACCATTAGTTGAAATATTAGCAGTATATCTAAGAGTATATGTTCCTGGTGTAGTTGTCGTCCATGATGATATTGTAAGGGGGGTAATTATTGCGCCTGGAGCACCTCCAGTTACATCAGTCCAATTTACACCATTAAATGGATTTGGCTGAGTACATGAAGGGCAACTTACAGTTGAATTGAATAAAGAATTTAAATCAATAGTTGTGCCATCCAGACATATTTCAATGGGATTAGCAGGTAAAGTTCCTGCGTTAGGAGAATCCTCAATAGCTACTAATATTGTACTTGTACCTGGTAGAGGGCATCCTGCTAGTGGACTTACTACATATTGAAATGTATGATAAGCTCCTATTGCTGTTGCGGGAAATATAGAAGGATCTAGTATGTAATTAAATCCAGCGAAAGGTAAATTTGGATCAGGGTTTCCAGCGCCAAGGAAGCTCCACGTTCCATTTAAATCGGGAGAGCCAGATAAATTATTTGGAAGATATAAATCAGGACCATCATTTTTACATAAAGTCATGGGATTATTAACAACTATACCAGCATTTGGTGGGTCATTAAAAGTTAATAATAAAGGATTTGGTAAGTTTACAGGTACAGGACATCCACTTGCATCTAATAGGTTTACAACTTGATAGTTAAAAGTACCTGAAACAATAGGTACTGGTCTGTTAAATATATATGGAAACGTATTGAATGTATAAGCGGTCGTACTTATTACATTTCCTAATAGATCAACTTCTTGAAAATCAAAATCAAAATTCCCACTAGAAATTGTAATGGAGGATAGTTCAAAAGTAATATTTGATGTTGAACCATCATTACATAAAGGGTTAGTTGAAATAATAGAAAAATCAAATGTTCCAATACTTGGGTTTCCAGGCACAGTTATTGTGCTACATCCTATACACCCAGGATTTAATTGATCAGTTATACAGACTTCATAATCTTGAGGACTAGCACTTACAGCCACTATTGTAGTTGAATCAGCTGGAGTAGTAATTCCTGCTGTTGACCCTCCAGGAAAGGCTGACCACGAATAAGTGTATGGGTTTGTAGTGGGGCATACAGTGGTTATTGGTCCAAAATTACCAGGAACAATACTAAATCCACCAGATGGAAGCGTGCCTAATGGAAGTGGCCAAAGTGATAATGGAATGCTTGGAGAAGTTATTAGTCCCATTGCTGAGATAATATTTCCCGTTAGATCTGTTATTAATTGTCCTTGGTTATCTTCAATAAAATATACGCATTCACCTGGACTCGGTCCTCCATTTTGGAATACAGTTTCAAATGTTCCTCCAGTAGTTACAGGAAAGGAGTAGACAAAAGGTCCATATCCATTATTCATTGTAATTGTATTTACCAAGACTCCATCAACAATGACATCTAATCTATTGTCTATAGAACTAGTTGTTTGAGGAGTAGTTATCCATCCATCTCCGCCATTATCGTATAAATGAATTTTATAGTTACAGGTGTTGAAACTTGCTTCAGCAGATAACTCTGTCGTATTGGGACATGGGTTTAAAGGATTTATAATAACTGAAGGAGTTACGATTGGAGGGGCAACATCTACAGTTACAGTAGCAGCACATGCGTTACCATTGTTATCATCATAAGTAAATGTGTAGTTTGTTAATTGCGTTGGATTCACAATTAATGTCTGTCCTGATGTGGATGAAGATGCTGGAGTAGTAGTCCATGTGTAAGTAGCTCCACCAGGAGATGAAGGTACAATATTTACATTCTCTAAGCCCCAAAAATCCCAACTCTGACTAGTTGGGTTTACTTGCGTCCATCTAAATTGAGTATTCGCGCTAAATGCAGCTACAGGAATAGGAATTGAATATTGACTCCATGCAGTCATACTTTGTTGGGCAGTATTTGTTGGACAGAAATAAGCCTTATTAGTGTATGGCATTGGATTCAGAGTAAATGGCCACATTGTTGCTGGCATATCTTGCCATATACCTGCTCCACCAACTCGATATTGTAACATTACCCCTTCATCAACCAAGTCAGGACCATCACAAGTTCCACCCTGTCCTTCCATTTTAAATTCAAATATTACATCTCCTCCTGTTGGAACTGGTATGCCAACAGTAGCTGCTTTTCTTGGTACTGAGGCTCCTAGTGGGAACCATAAGTAATCTCCAGGGGGAACCACTCCTCCGCCTGCACAATTTGCAAATGGAATAGGGGCACTAGTGCAAATGGCATTTGTAACTCCACCTGCACTAACGTTCGCCCATAATGCGCCAATACCACTATTAAAATTATCTGAAAAACCAGCTGTTGTCACAAATCCATCACCTGTTAATGTTGCTGTTTCGCCACAGGTAATCAAGGCAGGGGACTCAACACAAACAACACATTGTCCAAACGCTAATGGAATATTTAAAAAAAGTATTGCTAGTGTTATATAGGAAATTAAGAATTGTTTATTCATGGCTTATATTGATTGCTGTTAATTCAAACTTTGTTATTGACTCATACCTTTTTTCTTCGTTGTCGTTTGTAATAAAAGCAGAAAAAATAACTAAGTTTTTCCATTCACTGTTACAATTGGTAGTTATGATTTCATTACTAGAAAGTGTTAACGTTTTTTGATGCTCTTTAGTTTCTTTATTACAATTTAAGCATTGGTCATTATTCCACATTTCTATTTTGTAGCTTAAGCTAATTGTTTGATTAATTAAATTAGTGAATCTAAAAGCAACTACTTCTTGTTTAGCTGTAGATGAAAACTCGCAATTCTGATAAGCGAATTCAATTTTAATACTATCATTTTCAAAATAAGTTTCCCAATCAGCAGGATTTTCACCCATAGAATTAGTGCTAAATAAGGATAGAAAAGCTATGAATATAGCAGGTAGAATTTTTGACATATACTTGTTTTTAAAATTTAGCTACAAATATACAAAAAAAAAAGGATAGATTTTATATTTGTTCTAGCCTAAACTTATGTGCTCAAATTTTAGGGATAAGATAACTATAATTCTTTAACAGAATTTTGTGATATCCAGCCACTATTTCCATTGGCAATTCTAATGTGAACCCAGTTGCCAATTGAGTCGGTTATCTCCAATTTCGCACCTGCATGTAGTGTGAATAATTCAGTGCTATTGGAGGTAGGGGCACTAGTTATTACTACTGTAGAATCGAAAATAATCCCCTCTTTTTTTATCCATGAGTTTTGATGAGAGGATAAACTGATGAAAAATAAAACAAAAGCAGTAAATAGTGAAAGCAGAAAATATTTTTTAGTGTTTTTGTTGTAAAAAGTATGTAGTGTTTTAAAAAGTAAGGCTAGAAAAACACTTAAGATAGCTAAGTATTGCCAATGCTTTGTACTTATAAATCCTTGAATTGTTAATCCCCATTTTTTGTAAAAAAGTTGAGGGAGAGGTTCAATACGATCTATAATCTTAAGTTTTGCTAAATTGAGATTATGAATTGTTTTTTCATTTTTTTCAAGTTGTAAGCTTTTTTCATAATGCCAAATTGAATTTGCCCAATCTTGTGTTTTGTAATGACAATTCCCTAAATTGTAGTAGAGTTCACTACTTGCTATTTCTTTTGTTAAAATGCTATCGTAAAGCGATATTGCAGTTTCATAATTTTCATTTGCATACTCAGTATTAGCTTGCAGGAAAAGTTGTTCGCCTGCAAAGGTTTGCATGCAGATAAGCAAGGACAGTATTAAGGTTAATCTTTTCATTTTAGGGCAGTTTCAACTTCAATAATTATATTTTTTGCTTTTTCAAGCACTGCATCCATTTGTGCATTTTTATTGCTGGCTGGAGCGTAGCGTGCAAATTCACATTCATCTAGTAATGCAATAAATTTATTTTCAATTGTGCTTTCAATAGCTGATGATTTGAAATAAGTACTTACTGTTTCTTTGGATAGATCGGCAATTGCAACTTTGAATTTATCTGCAAAATAACCCCAAAGTGATTTTTCAATTTCTTCAAAAAAACCATCAAAATTATTAGAATTTATGCATGTTTGAGCGGTTTTTAATCGTTTTAGCGCAATTTTATTTGCTTTTTTGTTTTTCCAATAACTGGTTGAGGTGTCTGTTTTTCCAATTATTTTGGTATAGATCCATAAAAAGATAAGCAAGAATATTGGAATAAAGAAAAGGGTGTAAAAAAGCTTTATACTTATTATTTGTTTAGTTATCGTGTGTAAATTACTTTTAGTAAAAATATAGTGAATATCTTGTTGCTTACTTTTTACTTGTTGTTGGCTTGTGCTTCCAGTTTCTTGCTCGTTATTTTTGCTGGCTAAAATGACAAAGGAGTGCTTGCTTGATTTCTTTGTTTCGTATTGTTTCTTTTTTGGATTGTAAACAATAAGGTTAGTAGTTGGTATGGAATAATTTCCTTTGTACCTTGGTATCAGTAGATACTCAAAAGTTCTAATGCTTCTTTTTCTTCCTCCTTCAAATATTCTGTCTGTAATTTTAGGGTCATATACTTCAAAGTCTTCTGGGAATTGAATCGCTAAAGGCTCAATCAATTCTATATTTCCGGTTCCTGTAATGGTAAGTTTGTAGGTAATGGCATCATTCGCATTAATAGTGGTGTTATCTACTGATGATTTGATTTTCATATCTCCAACTGCACCATTGTAATTAGCAGGAGGGTTAGGCAAGTCAGCTACTGTTATTGTGATGGGTTTAGAATTGATGTATTCTTCTTGAATATTGTAGCCTCCACCAAAAAAGTTAGCAAAAGGATCTCGATTATTTCTTTTCTTTTGAATACGGATACTGCACTTTAACTCCATAGGGTCAATAATTAACTTCCCTGATTTTTGAGCAGTTAAAATAGA
>JBLGCF010000050.1:0-8565 GCA_047617145.1 Thalassomonas sp.
TTCTTGTTTATTGATGAAATAGTATGGAAAATAGTTAAATTTGCATCGCTTTTAAAGAGTTATAAATTCAAATTTGAAATATGTCAAAAGACATCCGAATCAAGAAAGGGTTAGACATTAAATTGCAGGGCGAAGCAGAGAAAATCACTACCAATGCTGTAGCAAGTAATGTCTATACAATACAACCAGAAAATTTTCACGGAATTATTCCAAAACTTATCGTAAAACAAGGCATTAAGGTCACTGCAGGGGAGCCTATTTTTTACAATAAGGCTATTGAGAAAATGATGTTTGTTTCACCAGTAAGTGGTGAGGTTATAGACGTTGTGCGTGGAGAAAAAAGAAAAATAATAGCCGTAAAAATTCAGGCTGATAAAGAGCAGTCCTATAAAGACAATGGAAAGTTAGTTGTTTCTTCTGCCGATACAGATAGTATTAAAGACTACTTATTAGCTACTGGTTGTTGGTCATTTATCAAGCAAAGACCTTATGATGTAATTGCCAATCCAGAAAAATCTCCGAAAGCAATTTTTGTTTCTGGTTATGCTAGTGCACCACTATCAGCAGATTACGATTTCGTACTACAAGGAAAAGAAGCAGAATTACAAGCAGCAGTTTCCGCACTTGGAAAATTAACTAAAGGAACAGTTCACGTTTCTGTAGGTGCGCATTCTAATTCCCCATTATCAAACCTTGAAGGAGTTTCATTACACAACGTTTCTGGTCCACATCCTTCTGGGAATGTCGGTACTCAAATCGCAAAGATTGATCCTGTAAATAAGGGAGAAACAGTATGGACGATATCTCCTCAAGATTTAGTGATTATTGGAGAATTAATATTGACAGGAAAATTCAATGCTGAAAGAATTGTAGCGGTTGGAGGATCGGTTGTAAAAAATCCAAAATATTACAGAACTAAAATTGGCGCTGAAATAGCGACAATGATATATGATGCTGGAATTGATAGCGATAACTTTAGAGTTATCAGTGGAAATGTTTTAACAGGGCATTCTATAAAACCAGACGGATTTTTAGGGTATTATAATAATACAGTAACGCTGATTCCTGAAGGAAACGATTATGAGTTTTTTGGATGGAATAAGCCAGTTTTTAATAAAGTATCAAATACTCGTGCATTGACTTTTTCTTGGTTAACGCCAAATAAGAAATACGATTTAAATACAAACACCAATGGTGAACATAGAGCATTTGTGTTGACTGGAAAGTATGAAGAGGTATTTCCTTTAGATATTTTTCCAATGCAAATTTTAAAAGCCTGTATGTATCAAGATTTAGACGAAATGGAAGCTTTAGGAATGTATGAAGTTGCACCAGAAGATTTTGCATTAACAGAATTTGTATGTGTTTCTAAACAGCCACATCAAGATATTATTAGAAAAGGGTTGGACTTAATGCTTAAAGAGATAGGATAATGGGTTTAAAAAGTAATTTACATAACTTAAAAGAAAAGTATAAAGGGACAAAAATGGCTCCTGCGTTTAACGCAATTCACACCTTTTTATACTTGCCAAATGAGACCACACATAATGGAACTCATATTAAAGTAGCTGATGATTTAAAGCGAACAATGAACATAGTTATTATGGCATTGGTTCCTTGTTTAATCTTTGGAATGTTTAACGCTGGTTACCAACACCACTTAGCTTTAGGAGAGATAGAAAAAGCTAGTGGGTTTTTAGGCGCATCTTTCTGGACTTTTGATAATTTAGTTATAGGCCTTTGGCAAGTGTTACCATTAGTAATAGTGTCGTATGGAGTTGGACTTGTTGTTGAATTTATTTTTGCAGTAATAAAAGGGCATGAAGTAGAAGAAGGATATCTAGTAACAGGAATGTTAGTGCCATTAATTGTACCAGTAGACACACCATTATGGATGTTAGCTGTTGCTGTTATATTTGGTGTTGTTATAGGTAAAGAAGTTTTTGGAGGTACTGGAATGAATATCCTTAATCCAGCTTTAACAATTCGTGCATTCTTATTCTTTGCATATCCAACGTGGATGTCTGGAGATAAAGTTTGGGTTCATGGAGCAGTTGCAAGAGATCAAGCCATTGCAGCTGGTGAAAATTTAGATGCTATATCTGGAGAAACACTTTTAGGTTACTATGCAAAATCAGGACAAGAATTAACAATAGCTGGATCTAATGGTTCAGCAGATATTATAACAACTTATGGAGATCGTGCTTCAGAATTATATTCTATTTGGGATATGTTCTGGGGAATTATTCCAGGTTCTGTAGGAGAAACGTCTAAGTTCTTAATCATAATAGGAGCATTATTCTTAATCTTTACTAAAATAGGAAGTTGGAGGATTATCCTTTCTACATTAATTGGAGCATTAACAATGGGATTAATTTTTAATGGTGTTGTAGATGCTGGTTGGATTGGAGAATCAAGTAAATTTTATGGTTTGATGAATGTGCCTTTTTGGCAACATTTAATTATTGGTAGTATTTTATTTGGAGCAGTATACATGGCTACAGATCCAGTAACTGCCTCTCAAACTAATAGAGGTAAATGGATTTATGGATTCTTAATTGGTTTTATATCAATTATGATTCGTGTATTTAATCCGGCTTATCCAGAAGGTGTATTCTTAGCAATACTGTTAATGAATGTTTTTGCACCTACAATTGATCACTACGTGGTTCAAGGGAATGTAAAGAAAAGGTTAAAACGTCTAAAACTAAAAACTGCATAGCGATGGAAAAAAGAACAGATAAAAATTCTTATACGATACTATTTGCCATTGTAATGGTTTTAGTAGTAGGTTCAATATTGGCCTACTTGGCAACTTCATTGAAACCGAAGATTGATGTAAACAAAGAACTTGAAAAACAACAAAATATTTTATATGCACTTGGTGTAAATGAGAATGACAAAAAAAGTGTAGCTTTTGTTTCTACTGATAGGGTTGCTGAAGAATTTAATAAATACATCTTAAAACAATTGATAATTCAAGGAAACGATGTAAGAGTTGATGACAAAGCATATTTAATTGATATCAAAAAAGAACAGGCAAGCGCAAAAAAAAGTTCATATAAAAGAAAGTTGCCTTTATTTATTGGAGTAAAAGATAACAAGGTGTCTTATATCGTTCCGATAAGAGGAAAAGGATTATGGGATGCAATATGGGGGTATATAGCAATGGATAAAAACATGACTGTAACAGGTGTTTTCTTTGACCATAAGGGGGAAACTCCTGGTCTTGGCGCAAACATTAACCAACGTTTTTTTATGGATGATTTCATCGGAGAAAATCTATTAAACTCTTCTGGAAAATTTGCAGGAATTAATGTTTCAAAATCAAATGCAGACCCAGTGAATGTAGATAAATACGATAACGAGGTCGATGCAATTGCAGGAGCAACTATTACAGGTGATGGAGTAGCAGCAATGATACGATCAGAACTAAAAGTATATTCGTCTTACTTTGTAAATTTTAAAAAGAATTAATATGGGATTTTTTAAAGACAGCAACTTAATAACTGATCCAATAACAGATAACAATCCAATTACAATTCAAGTATTGGGAATATGTTCTGCATTGGCAATTACGGCTGAATTAGAAGCCTCAATTGTGATGGCAATCGCAGTGCTATTTGTACTAGGAGTTGGAAATGTAGTTATCTCTTTAATGAGAAACATCATTCCTTCAAAAATTAGAATTATTGTACAATTGATCGTTGTAGCAACATTGGTAATTATTGTAGATTTAGTTTTAAAGGCTTTCGCATACGAATTGAGTAAAACACTTTCAGTATTCGTAGGATTGATTATTACCAACTGTATTATTATGGGACGTTTTGAAGCATTTGCATTGGCCAATAGTCCTTGGAAATCTTTCCTTGACGGAATAGGAAACTCTTTAGGATATGCAGTAATCTTAATTGTCGTAGGATTTTTTAGAGAGTTATTAGGTTCTGGAACTTTATTGGGAATTCCAGTATTAGGAGATCCTATTGAGAAAACAGGATTGTATGCATTTGGATATGAAAATAATGGGTTTATGTTATTAGCGCCAATGGCATTGATTACTGTAGGACTTATTATTTGGGTTCAGAGAAGTAGAAACACAGCATTAATAGAAGATTAAATTTGGTAAAAGGTAAAAGGAGAATGGTAAAAGTACCTTAACCTAAAACCTTTAACCCAAAACTTTAGACATATGGAACACATAGAATTATTTTTCAAATCAATATTTATAGACAACATGGTATTCGCCGTATTCTTAGGAATGTGCTCTTACCTTGCCGTATCTAAAAAAGTTTCAACAGCCGTAGGTCTTGGAGCAGCTGTAATTTTTGTATTAATGATCACAGTTCCTTTAAATTGGTTGTTAGATCAATATCTTTTACAGCCAGGAGCCTTGGCAAAAACACTAGGGCCTGAATATGAATCGTATGATTTAAGTTTCTTATCATTTATTATGTTTATTGCAACGATTGCAACGATGGTACAATTGGTAGAAATAGTAGTTGAGAAGTTCTCTCCTTCACTATACAATTCACTGGGTATTTTCTTACCATTAATTGCTGTAAACTGTGCCATATTAGGTGGGTCTTTATTTATGCAATCTAGAGAAATTCAATCTTTAGGATTGGCGTTTAATTATGGAATCAGTTCAGGAATAGGATGGTTTTTAGCAATATTAGCAATTGCATCAATACGTGAAAAAATAAGATATTCTAATGTGCCTCCAGCATTAAGAGGGCTTGGAATAACATTTATCATTACAGGATTGATGGCAATTGGATTTATGAGTTTCGGAGGAATGTTGACAGGAGGAGCGTCAAACGATAAGAGTGATGTAATCTCTCAAGAAGCAATTCAAAAAATCCAAAACGAAGTAGAAGGAATAGTAGATAATTCAAAAAATTAATTCAATAAGATGATATTAGCAGCAAGTACAAGCGGAACAGTCATGGTAACGATCGTTGCCTTCCTAATGATTACATTAGCATTAGTTGGACTTTTATTATTTGTAAAACAAAAACTATCGCCTTCTGGACCCGTAAAAATAATGATTAATGGCGAACGTGAAATTGAAGTAAGTTCTGGTGATTCTTTATTGACAACTCTAAGTAGTAACAAGATATTTTTACCATCTGCTTGTGGTGGAGGTGGAACTTGTATTCAATGTGAGTGTCATGTGTTGTCTGGAGGAGGTGAAGCATTGCCTACAGAAACACCTCACTTTTCTCGTAAAGAATTAAAGCATGGAGCACGTTTATCTTGTCAGGTAAAAGTGAAACAAGATATGGAAATTACAATTCCAGAAGAAGTGTTTGGAATTAAAAAATGGGAAGCAACGGTTGTACGTAATTACAACGTAGCCTCTTTCATTAAAGAATTTGTAGTAGCGATTCCAGAAGATATGGGATATAGAGCAGGAGGATATATTCAGATAGAGATTCCAGAATGTGAAATCAAGTTTGCAGATATGGATATTACAGCACATCCTGAAGAGCATGAAACACCTGATAAGTTTCAAGCAGAATGGGATAAATTTGGTTTATGGCCAATGGTGATGAAAAATAAGGAAACAGTAGAGCGTGCGTATTCAATGGCTTCTTATCCTGCTGAAGGAAGAGAAATCATGTTGAATGTACGTATTGCAACGCCTCCATTTGACAGAGGAAAAGGAGCATGGATGGAAGTAAATCCAGGAATAGCATCTTCTTATATATTTAATCAAAAACCAGGAGATAAAGTAACTATTTCAGGACCTTATGGTGAGTTCTTCATCAATGAGTCTGATAGCGAAATGTTATATGTTGGAGGTGGAGCAGGAATGGCGCCAATGCGTTCACACTTGTATGAATTATTCAGAACTTTAAAAACAGGGCGTAAAGTATCATATTGGTATGGAGGACGTTCAAAACGTGAGCTGTTCTATTTAGACCACTTCTATAAATTAGAGAAAGATTTCTCTAATTTCAAATTCCACATTGCATTGTCTGAACCTTTACCAGAAGATAACTGGAAAGTAAAAGAGAATATGGAGTCTGAAGGGGATGGGTTTGTAGGTTTTGTACACAACTGTGTAATTGATAATTATTTAAACCATCATGAGTCACCAGAAGATATAGAATTGTATTTCTGTGGACCGCCATTAATGAATCAAGCCGTTCAGAAAATGGGTGAAGACTTTGGAATTGCTGATGAGCATATTAGATTTGATGACTTTGGAGGGTAGTTAACCTATTATAAACATATTTTATTAAAAGAGAGAACAATATTGTTCTCTCTTTTTTTTGATAAAAAAAAACTACATTTGAAAAAATTATCTTAAAGTTTCAATATTATGAAGAACACTACATTTAGAAAATTACTAATTTTAATTGGATTTTTTTCTGTTTTAAGCGTAAATGCTCAACAGAAAAAAAATATAAATAAAATTGCTCCAGTTATATCGCAAAATATAAATATTCCAGATCATAGGACTTGTGGTTTAAATAAGCATGAAGAAGCTTTGATAAATGATGCAGAATACGCAAAATCATTCTTTGAACGGCAAGTAATTTTCAAGCAAAAACTTACAGAAATTCATCAACAAAAGGTAAATGGAGCTTATAGAAGAATGGCAACACTATATATACCAGTAGCGGTACATTTTCCAGAAGCAAATGAAAGTGAAAGAGTTTGTTTAGAAGCATATGCACAAACACAAATAGATGTTATAAATGCAGATTATACAGCTACGAATGCAGACATCTCATTATGGGGAACCGCAAGTGCTTTTTATCCAGGATTGAATCCAGGAAGCATAGATGTTGAGTTTTGTATTGCCACATTAAACCATCCGACTACAGGTGACCCAGAAGTTGTTAATGGAAGCCCATTAGTTACCATTGGAACAAATGGCTCTAATTTCGGAACTCAAGATACAGACATACAATATGCTGGTTACATGAATTTTATTATAAAAGATATAGGATCAGGTCTATTAGGATATTCTCCTTTAGCAGGTAATATTGCTGCTGGATCCGCAGTTGTAATGAACACGA
The DNA here is from genome assembly GCA_047617145.1 of Thalassomonas sp. Taxonomy (GTDB): domain Bacteria; phylum Bacteroidota; class Bacteroidia; order Flavobacteriales; family BACL11; genus UWMA-0277. The sequence continues at coordinate 7,032 of JBLGCF010000050.1, forward strand.
TATGCTATGGTACTGGTGCTGGTTGTGCAGGTATTACTCCACAAGCACCTTATAATTTAGGAAGAACCGTAACACATGAATTAGGTCATTTTTATAATTTATCTCACACCTTTATTGAAGACGGAGGCACGAGTTGTGAACCAGCCGATGGAGATGGTCTTGCAGACACCCCAAAAGTAGCAGGTTCCAGTTATAGCTGTCCTACAGATGGGAGTGTAGCAGGTTGTGATAGAGGAGAAAACGCCTTAACCATGAACTATATGGACTATGTTAATGATGCCTGTATGTATATGTTTACACCAGATCAAGCAACTCGAATGGAAGCATATTTTGCTACAGTTGCTAGTGATTGGAAACAAAATGTTATCGAATGTAATATACCAGATAGTCCAGTGATTTCATTTACTAATTCAACACAAACAGTAAATGAAGATACTGATTGTAGTTATACAGATTATACAGTTCCTGTTGAGATTGGAATAGGAGCTAGTGCAAGTGCAACTGTTACATTTAATGTAAATGGATCTAGTACAGCAGCAAATAATATTGATTATGAATTAGTAAATACTACAGTTACTTTTGTAACTGGATCAACTGCACCTCAGAATTTAACAATTAGAATTTTTAATGATGGATTTGTTGAAGGGGATGAAACAATAGATATTGACCTATCATTATCAACATCAGGTGATGCTTACTTAGATACAAATGCTGATAGTATTATCATTACAATTTCTGATGATGACATGGCGCCAACAGTTTCATCTACTGTAACTGTTTTTAGTGATGACTTTGAGAGTTATCCTGATTTTGAAATTGGAAATATTGGGAATTGGACTATGCTGGATAACGATGGAGATAGTACATATTCATCAGATAATTATGATTTCACAAACGAAGGGTATACTGGTACATTTATTATTTATAATGCAAGTGAAACTACACCTAGTTCTACTGAAACTGGTTGGGAAGCACATAGTGGTGATAAAGGATTCTACTGTTTTAATTCAAATGGAGATGTAAGTGGTACAGCATTAAATGATGATTATATTTTTACGGAACAAATTTCTTTAGGAACGGGAAGTGAACTTAAGTTATGGGCAAAAGGGTTGACAGATAATTATAGTGGTGGAGAGCGTTTTCAAGTTGGAGTTTCAACTACAGATACAACTCCAGCAAGTTTTACATATTTAACACTATCTCCATATCAAATACCAACATTATCATGGGCAGAATATACTTACGACCTATCTGCTTATGATAACGAGAATATATATATAACAATACATGTTGTTTCTGCAGATGAATTTGTATTTATGTTAGATGATGTTTCTGTCACTACTAATGTTCAAAACAGTATACAAGCAATAACTAATCCTACAACTTCATATAGCACTACAGTTGAAGGTTCAGGGATTTTGTATGCTTATGATGAGGCTTCTGGTGATATTATGGCAGGAGTTCAAAATAATGATACATTTGATTATAATTGTACAGATATATCTATTTCTAGAGCAGGAATGAGTGGGCAATC
>JBLGCF010000051.1:0-8359 GCA_047617145.1 Thalassomonas sp.
TAGTGCAAATGAGTTATTCATTTTTGGAACTACTGGTTCGGCTGATTTTCCGACTACTTCATCAGCTTATGATATTACTTTTAATGGCGGTCCAGCTTTTTCCCCTTCAGGAATTGGAGTTAGTTTCCCTAATGGGTCGGATATCTTTGTATCACGATTAAGTACTGATGGGGGAAGTTTATTGTCTTCTACTTTTTTAGGAGGTACGGATAATGATGGGCTAAATACAGCTTCTAGATTAAAATTCAATTATGCGGATGAGGTAAGGGGAGAAATTGATATTGATAAAAACAATAATATCTATATTGCTACTTGTACTCAGTCTGGCGATTTTCCAATTATTGCTGGTTTTCAAAATACAAATAACGGAGGACAAGAGGGTTGTATTGTTAAGATGGACAATCAGCTTACTTCTATCATTTGGAGCTCTTATCTAGGAGGATCTGGTAATGATGGAATCTATTCCTTAGCTTTGGATAAAGATGATAATATTTATGTAACGGGAGGAACAACATCTGCTGATTTTCCAATAACTGCCAATGCTTACCAAAACCTGCATCAGGATTCGGTACGGGCTGATGCGTTTATAAGCTTAATTAATTCTGAAGGTACACAAATCCTTTCCTCTTCTTATTATGGAACGGAAGAGTACGATCAATCTTATTTTGTAGAAATTGGAAGTACGGATGCAGTTTATTTATTTGGACAAACCAATGCAAGCGCTTCAACTTTAGTGCAGAATGCGACTTATTTTCAAAGTGGTTCAGGGCAGTTTATTGCGGTATTTACTGATGATTTATCGACTGTTTTACGTGCAACAGTTGTGGGTACAGGAAAGGGTACGCCCGATATTTCTCCAACAGCCTTTTTGGTAGATGTTTGCGATAAGATTTACCTTTCTGGCTGGGGTTCTGCCACAGGAGGAGGACCATTGTCAACCCTTAATTTGCCGGTAATTACTCCTGCATTTCAAACGACAACTGATGGGAACGACTTTTATTTAATGGTGCTTGATGACGCCTTAAGCAGTTTGGTTTATGCTACTTATTTTGGAGGTAGCCAAAGTGCAGAGCATGTTGATGGAGGTACGAGTCGCTTTGATAAAAAAGGAATTATTTATCAATCTGTTTGTGCGGGTTGTGGTGGTAATTCCGATTTCCCAATAGAACCAAATCCAGGAGCTGTTTCGGTAACCAATAACAGCCCAAATTGTAATAATGGGGTGTTTAAATTTAACTTTGATTTCCCTATGGTTATTGCTGACTTTAATGCTGACTGGGTGGGCTGTGATACAGCTGTTAGTTTTCAGAATTTAAGTAGTTCCAATTCACCTATTGTTTATCTGTGGGATTTTGGAGATGCTACAACTTCCGTTCTGGAAGATCCAATCCATAATTACAATCAAGCAGGGAATTATACCGTTACTTTAATTGCCACTGCTCCTGGGGCTTGTAATGTTTCGGACACGATAAGAAAGCAGGTATATATCTTAGCCAACTCATCTGACACAATTACCAGTATTGTAAAATGTGAAGAAGATCAAATTCAAATTGGATTACTGCCAGTCAACGACCCTACAATAACTTACGCCTGGTCCCCAACCACTAATTTAAGTAGTGTAAATATATCTAATCCTTTTTGTAATTCTTTAAGCGGTATTCAATATCAATTACTTATTTCTACTGGAAGCTGTATAGACACTTTATTGCAAAATGTTATTGTAATAACTCTTCAATTAGATGCTGGGCTAGACACATCATATTGCAGTGATCCTGTATTATTAACGGCATCACACGATTCTAATATTAGTTCAATTATTTGGTCATCAAATAATAATTTTACAGATACTTTAAGTCAAAATTCAAATTTGCTAGTATCAACTATTGGCATCTTTTATGTTAGAGTTCTTTCTGAGGATTGTCAAAAAATTGATAGTGTTGAAGTAAAAGCAGGCGTCATAGCATTAAATGCTGGGTCAGACACATCATATTGCAGTGATCCTGTATTGTTAACTGCATCACATGATTCTAATATTAGTTCAATTATTTGGTCATCAAATAATAATTTTACAGACACTTTAAGTCAAAATTCAAACTTGCTGGTATCAACTATTGGTATCTTTTATGTTAGAGTTATTTCTGGGGTTTGTGAAGCTATTGATAGTATTGAGGTAAAAGCAGAAAGGGATAATATAAATTTGACTGGAGATTTGGAATTGTGTGAAGGAGATAGTGTTTTTCTGAAAGTAAATAACCTTAATCCTGCTGTTCCAATTATTTCTTATAATTGGCATTCTTCTGCTAGTGATTCTTCAAGTATTACTGATTTTCCAGATTCTTCAAGATGGTATAGTGTTGAGGTTATAGACGCTAATGGTTGTATCATGAAAGATTCAATATTTGTGAATATCTATGAATATCCAATTTTGGATTCTTTATGGCTGAATGAGGATACGATTTTTAGAGGAGAGGAAGTAATCCTCACTATTCAAATACTTCCTCCCCATCATATTATTGATTGGATTGAATTTAATAATTCTGATACAATATTAAAAGATTATCCTAAAACGGATTATTGTTATGAGGTGCAAGTTAAAAATGACTCTAATTTTAATTGTTTTATTTCTGATTCAATTTGCGTAACAGTGCTTGATGTGTTTTGTAATGAAGACAGCATTGTTGTGCCAACAGCATTTAGCCCTAATGAAGACGGAATAAATGAGTATTATTTTATTGATGATGATGTTGCTAGAATAATTACCGATTTTAGGTTAGAAATATTTAATCGTTTGGGGCAAAAAGTTTTTTCTACTACTGACATTACTATTAAATGGGACGGAACTTATAGAGGAAAAAAATTAAACCCTCAGGTATTTGATTTTTACTTAGAACTAAAATGTATTGGGGATAAGCAGCTTTTCAAAAAAGGGAATATTACTTTAATAAGATGAAGAAATTAAGCATTGTATTGTTTTTGAGTATTGCACTTAGTAGTGTGGCTCAGGATGTGCATTTTTCACAATTTAAAGCTTCTTCTTTTTTGCTGAATCCAGCTTTGGTGGGGGCGAAAAATAACGACTACAAAGCAACCCTCCAACGAAAATCACAATGGGCAAGTGTGAGTGTTCCCTTTAACACACTTAGCTTTTCCTTGGAACGAAAAGACATACTCCCTAGCCATAATATTGGGGTACAATTCCTAAATGATATTGCGGGAGATTCTCGTTTTAAAACAACAGGAATTAACCTTGGCTATGCTAAAAAAATAGCCGTAACTGCTGATAACCTATTTAGCTTTGGAGTAGGGATTGGTATTTTTCAAAGGTCAATTGTGTTTGACGATTTGGTGTTTAACGACCCTGAAAATTTAAGTAATCTTAATTTTATTTTCCCTGATGTAGCCATTGGGATTGCTAATTTTCATACCCTAAATAAAAATACGGTTCTTGAAAGTGGCATTGCTTTTTACCATATTAATAAACCCAAACAATCCTTAACCGCTAATGATGCTATTCGCTTGCAGCAAAAAATGAATATTCACACGGCACTTCATTATTCCTACACCGATAATTTGAGCATTCAACCCAAATTAGTATTTTCTAATCAGGATACCGACAAAGAATTTTTATTGGGTTGTGATGTGAATTATTTATTGGAAGGAGAGCAAGATATCCTCTTAAAATCAGGAATTGCTGATCGGCTTAATGATGCGGTTATTCTTTATTTTGGAGCTGAAATTGAGGGCTTGTCTTGTTTGGTGAGTTATGATGTAAATACCTCTAGTTTAACGAATGCAAGTAATAATAAAGGGGGATTTGAATTTGCATTGGTGTATCAGTGGAAGAGCAAGAAAAAGAAAAAAATTGTTGAAGAGGAAATATGCCCCAAATATTTATAATGAAATTTAAAGTAATCATAATATTATATTTTCCGTTTTTAATGCTTGCCCAAGGCGTTAAAATTGAACATCTTTCTGAGCATATTAATAGCTATGGTTCCGAACTTAATTTTGTTCAAATTGATGAAAAAACCGCTTATTATACTTCTTCCACTTTGGAAGAAGAGCAGTATCAGTCTGCTATTTTTTCATGCCAATTTAAGGATGGAAAGTGGCAAAAAGGAAAGTATATTAATTTAGGAGATTCCTATTCAACCGCCAATGTTCATTTCCCCAAAAATGACTCGTTTTTTTACTTTAGTATCTGTGATAATGAGGGGAATTGTAAAATTGCTTTCAGGGATTATAAAAAGCAAATAACTGTGGAGCTAAACAGCAGTATAAACCTATTATATTCAACAAATACCCAACCTCATCTTACATTCCATAATCAGCAAAATATAATGTATTTTGTGTCCGACAGAAAAGGAGGGTTTGGCGGAATGGATATTTGGCTGAGCATAATTGATAAGCAAGGCAATTTTGGTGTGCCAATTAATGCAGGAAAGATGATCAATACTCCTGCTGATGAAATAACGCCTTTTTTCAGCCAAGAGGAAAGTGTACTTTATTTTTCATCCAATAAAAAAGGAGGTTTTGGAGGTTTTGATATTTACAAAGCTGAAGGGAAGTTTAACCTTTGGGAGAAAGCAATAAATGCAATCCAATTCAATTCAAAACAGGATGAAATGTACCTCACTTTTTATAGCGAAACAAAAGGGTATTTTGCATCTAACCGTAAAGGTGCATTGTACAATACTGAGGAATTTTGTTGCAATGATATTTTTTCTTTTGAAAAAGAAAAACAGGAAATTGAAGAGTTGGATAACCTATTACTTTCCGCTAAATATTTGCCTTTAAAGTTGTATTTCCACAATGATGAACCTGATTGTTGTACTATGAGTACTACAACCCAAAAAACATACAAAGAGGCTTATATCTCTTATTTCAAAATGGAAGAGGAGTATGACAAATACACCCCTGACTTAGAAACCTTTTTTGAGGATAGCTTAAAAGGAAATTTCAATAAACTAACCCTTATATTTGCTCATATTTTAGCTGACCTTAAGCAAGGAAAAAAGCTGCAATTACAGATTAAAGGTTACGCAAGTCCGCTACACAAAAAGCAGTATAATAGTAACCTTTCCAAAAGGAGAATAAAGAGCTTTGTAAATTATGTAGAACAATATGAGGGCAAGGTATTTTCGCCCTATATTGAAAGTGGTTTTTTTCAGATTATTGAGTTGCCTTTTGGGGAAAGTAAGGTTGCAAAAAAAGTGAGTGATGACCCTAATGATAGGTTAAAATCAATTTATAGTTTAGCAGCTGCTTTGGAACGCAAGATTGAGATTATTGATGTAAAATTAGTAGACTAAAAGAGTTACTAACTCGATACTAACTCCCAGTAAAAATCCAACATAAACTTGTGCATGGTTGTGTGCTTTTTGTTTTATTCTTGCAACCCCTAACACCCCTGAAAGGAGTATAAAAATAAGGAGTAAGTATAGCACTCCGCCAAACATTATTTGTAGGGCTATAAAAACACCAGCTACTCCTCCTATTCCGAGTAGGTGCAGGCTTATTTTCCAGAATTTTGAGATGATAGCAGCAAACAAGATGATAAGTATTGCGCCAATTAATTCTGCTTTTAAAATAGGCGCATAAAGCAAAATGTTATTCAGCATGTAAAGCCCTAAAGACATCCAAATAACAGTTCTGAAAAGAGGCAATGATCGTTCCTTGTGGTCGCTCATTTCAAGGGAGCTTACTTTGCCTTTTTGTATTAAAAAAAAGATAGTTGATAAAGGAAGTAGAATGGTACAGCCGATAACAACTCCATAGATATAATTCAGGTAGGCGCTTATTGCAAAACCTATTGAAGGGATGCTTTGCAGGGTTAAGTATAAAGCCAGTAAAGGCATGAATATAGGATGTAGAATTATGGAGATAAACTTTGATAATTTCATTATAATTCTCGTCTTAGTTTTGCGGTTTGGAGGCCTAAATTTTCTCGGTATTTTGCCACTGTTCTTCTTGCAATATGATAGTCTTCTCTCCCTAATAATTCAGCTAATTTTTCGTCTATATAAGGGTTTATTTTATCTTCTGTTGCTATAATTTCCTGCAATTTACTTTTTATTTCTTTGGTTGAAATGAGTTCGCCATTGTCTTTTCTGTAAGCTTCTGAAAAAAGTTCTTTCAGCTTAAAAGTACCAAAGTGAGTGGCAACATATTTTGAGTTACTTACCCTTGAAATAGTAGAGATATCCATATTCACTACTTGAGCAATATCTGCTAGTTTCATGGGTTTTAAATCCTTTTCATTTCCAGAAAAAAAGTACTCTTCTTGAATGGTTAAAATAACAGAGAAAACATTTTTTAGCGTTTCATTTCTTTTTTCAATTGCGCCTTGAAACCAAGTTGCTTTCTCTACTTTTTCAGTTAAGAATTTTTTGGTAGCATCATCTTCCGTTTCTTTTAGCATATTCTGATAATACTTACTTACTTTAATAGGCTTTGCATTGCTTTTATTGAGCTTTGTTTCCAGTTTACCATCCACAATTGATACCGTAAAATCAGGATAAACATAAGCAATTGCATTTGCATTTTTTGAAAACCCATTTCCTGGTATAGGATTAAGGGATTCAATTGTTTTATAAGCGCTTTTAAGGGCGTTAAAATCAATTTCAAGGTGTTTGGCTAGGTATTCAAAATTCTTGTTGCTAAAAGGCGTATAATAATCGCTAATAACCTTTTGTTCAAGGTGTTTTTCAGGATGTAGGGTTCTTAGCTGTATCAACAAGCATTCTTGCAGGTTTTGAGCGCCTACTCCAAAAGGTTCTAATTGTTGTAAAATAAGCAATGCATTCCCAAGTTCATATTCGCTAACATCAAGGTTATTATTAACGAGTAAGTCGCTAGTTATGGCGTGCAAATCCCTATTCAAAAAACCATTACCATCTAGGCTATTGATCAGGTATTGCACTAAAAACAGTTGTTCCTTGGTAATGTCCAGTAAAATGAGTTGCTGCTTTAAGTAATCGCTTAAACTTTCTGACTTATCTTCAATCTGAAATTGAATATCATTACTGTTGTCTTGCTGAAAACTTCTTTCGGAAAGGCTTACTTCTTCCTGCTCATCCTCTTCAAGTGCAGGATTGTCTTCAAGCTCTTCTTCAATCCGTTTTTCTAATGCGACAATAGGTGTTTGCAAAAGCCCTAAAAATTGTATCTGTTGAGGGCTTAGGTTTTGGTACTGCTTTTGCTGTAACCTTTGTTTACTCATCTATTAAAATTCAGCATTTTGTGGTGTTCTTGGGAAAGGAATTACATCTCTGATATTTTTCATTCCTGTAACAAACATGATTAAGCGTTCAAACCCTAACCCAAACCCACTATGGGTACACGTTCCGAACTTTCTAGTTTCCAAGTACCACCATAATTCTTCTTGGCAAACGTCCATTTCTTCCATTCTTGCTTGTAGCTTATCCAAACGCTCTTCTCTTTGCGATCCTCCTACTATTTCACCAATAGTTGGGAATAAAATGTCCATTGCTCTAACGGTTTCATTGTCCTCATTCATTCGCATATAAAAGGCTTTTATTCCTTTTGGGTAATCCGTAATGATGACTGGTTTCTTGTACTTTTTCTCTACCAAATAACGCTCGTGTTCCGATTGTAAGTCGTCCCCAAAACCAGTAATTGGGTATTGGAATTTCTTTTTCTTATTCGGTTTTGAATTTCTTAAAACATCAATTGCTTCACGATAAGTTAAGCGTTCAAAATCACTTTCAATAACAAACTGTAAGCGTTCCAATAAACCCATTTCTGAGCGTTCTTCCTTTTTTAATTTACTTTCCTCATCCGCCATTCTGCTGTCCAAGAATTTCAAATCATCAATATTGTGTTCCATACAATATTGGATACAATACTTTAAAAACTCTTCTGCCAAGTCCATGTTTTGTTCCAAGTCAGCAAAGGCAACCTCAGGTTCTATCATCCAAAATTCAGATAAATGCCTAGAAGTATTGGAGTTTTCAGCTCTAAAAGTTGGTCCGAAAGTATATACTTGTCCAAGTGCCAAAGCACCAAGTTCAGCTTCTAATTGCCCTGAGACAGTAAGATTGGTTTTACTTCCAAAAAAGTCTGCTGCAAAATTAATTTTTCCTTCTTCTGTTTTTGGTAAGTTTTCTAAATCAAGATTCGTAACTTGAAATATTTCACCAGCTCCTTCTGCATCAGCACCTGTAATAATTGGCGTATGTAAGTTGAAAAACCCTTTGTCGTTAAAGAATTTATGTACGGCAAAAGTTAAGGAATGTCGTAACCTAAATACAGCTGAAAAAGTATTGGTTCTGAAGCGTAAATGTGCCTTTTCTCTTAGGAATTCAAGGCTATGTTTTTTGGGTTGTAAAGGGTATTC
>JBLGCF010000052.1:0-8214 GCA_047617145.1 Thalassomonas sp.
ATAGCCGTCTTGTGGTATATAGCCAATGCCTGTTCTTAGGCTGTTAAGGTTTAACTCCTTTACCTCAGTATCTCCAAACTTAATATCTCCTACTGTGCTATCGTATAGGCGGCACACTAGGTTCGCAATAGTTGATTTTCCACTCCCTGTTTTCCCAAATATACCAATAGTACTTCCTTCCTTTATGCTAAAGTTTACGTTTTTCAGTGCTTGTATGTTAGTGTCTTCATAAGTAAGGCTTACATTCTTAAACACAATATCCCCTTTGATAGGAGTATGTTCAATCGTTTTATTTTCTATATCGGTAGTAAGTAACAAAAAGTCATTTATCCTTTCTTGTGAAGCTGCCGCTCTTTGTACTAAGGATGTAATCCAACCTACAGAAGCAACAGGCCAAGCCAACATATTTACATAGATGATAAACTCGGCAATATTCCCAGTACTTATGTTTCCTTTAAAGCTTTCCAAGCCTCCAATATAAATTGTTAGCACAGTACTAACGCCTATCATTGTTATGATAAGGGGGAAGAATAAAGCTTCAATCTTTACTAGTTCTAGTTGGCGTTTTGTGTATAGCTTACAGCTATTAAAAAACACGTTTAATGCGTTTTCTTCATTACTGAATGCCTTTACAATTTTCACGCCTGAAAAAGTTTCTTGTGCAATGGTTGTAATGTTGGAGAGTTGTGCTTGCACTTTCTCACTTTTTTGGTTTATGTTATGGCTTACAAAATACACTGCAATTGCGAGTATAGGTAGGGGTAATAACACATAAGTAGTTAAGGTAGTGCTGATGCTAAGCATCTTGCTAATTACTAAAAAGAACAGAATCACAATGTTAATGGCGTACATAAGGGCAGGACCTAAATACATGCGCACTCTACTTACATCTTCCGATATTCTATTCATTAAATCCCCTGTTTTATTTTGCTTGTAAAACGAGATGCTTAATGCTTGGTATTGCTTGTATATTTCATTTTTTAAATCATACTCTATCTTCCGTGACATGACAATAACTGTTTGCCGCATAAAGTACATAAAAACTCCTTTTAATAGGGCAAACAATACAATTAGGCTTCCGTATTTCAGTAGGACGCTACTTGTGTTGGTTATTGTGTTGCCTGTCGAATTCATGCTTAAAATAACAGCATCAAAGGCTTCTCTTACAAACTCAGCAGGGTATAATGCAAACAGATTTGCGATAATAATTAAAACAGAACCTACCGCTAGTAAAAGTCGGTATTTCCAGAAATATTTATTGAGGTATTGTAGGTGCTTCATTAATTGATTATGGACTTTAATTGAAAAGACAAAAATAATAAGTAAATTCGCGCCCCATTTAAAAAGGAGAAGAAATTAATTTTTAAAAGAGGAATATCTGATTAAATAACTTAATTTAACAAGAGAAATGTCAGAAATATCAATAGTAACAAAACCAACTAATGATTGTTTATTGGTAAATAAGATGAGCTTAATGGGGCACGAACAAGTTGTTTTTTGCCAAGATACTGAAACAGGATTAAAAGCGATCATTGCAATTCATGATACAACTTTAGGCCCTGCACTAGGCGGTACTCGTATGTGGAATTATGAAAGTGAAGCGCAAGCAATACAGGATGTATTGCGTTTGTCAAGAGGAATGTCATTTAAGGCAGCAATTTCTGGCTTAGAACTAGGAGGGGGTAAGGCTGTAATTATTGGTGATGCAACTACTGAAAAAACAGAAGCTTTAATGCGTAAGTTTGGTCAGTATGTTGATAGTTTAGGAGGTAAATACATTACCGCTGAAGATGTAGGAATGAATACTAAAGATATGGAATATGTGCGTATGGAAACTAAGCACGTTACAGGTATCCCTGAAAGTATGGGTGGTAGTGGTGATCCTTCACCAGTTACTGCTTTTGGTGTGTTTATGGGAATGAAAGCTGCTGCAAAATACAAATGGGGAAGCGATAATTTAGATGGTAAAACGGTACTTGTACAAGGAATTGGTCATGTAGGTGAAAACTTGGTAAAACACTTAACAGATGAAGGTGCTAAGGTAATTATTAATGATATTAACGAAACAAGATTGGCTGAACTTGCTGAGCAGTATGGTGCAACAATCGTAATGGGTGATGCTATTTATGATTTGGATATAGATATTTATGCGCCCTGTGCTTTAGGCGCTACTGTTAATCCTGATACGATTGCTCGTTTAACATGTGATATTATTGCTGGTGCTGCCAATAACCAGTTAGCTGATGAGGATAGAGATGGGCAATTATGTACAGATAAAGGAATTGTATATGCGCCAGATTTCTTAATTAATGCTGGAGGTTTGATTAATGTTTATTCTGAAATTAAAGGATATGATAGAGAACATGCCATAAGCCAAACAAGAGCAATTTACGGCACCACTTTAGAGATTTTAAAGAAAGCTGAATTGGATGGGATAACTACTCATGCTGCAGCTTTAGAAATTGCTGAACAAAGAATTAACGATAGAAAAAACGCATAATATAAATGTTAAGTAGAAGACATATCAGGTTAAAAGTAATGCAGTCCTTATATTCGTATTTTTCGGCAAAGGAGGATAACATGCCAGTAGCTGAGCGTGCAATGCTAAAGCATATTAATGAAGTAGTAGAACTTAATTTGGTAATTATTGCCTTATTGATTGAGTTAGTGAAGCATGCTGATGACTTTTATGAGGAAGGAAAGAAAAAACATTTACCTACTGAAGCAGATTTAAACCCTAACAGAAGATTTGTTGACAATGAGTTAATTGCCTTAATTCGTAAGGATAACTCCTTAATGAATAGGGTGAGTAAGGTTTCAGGTATTTGGTTGAAGAATGACTATGATATTGTAAGGAAGTTATTTGCGGACTTATACAAGTCCGAACAATATACTAAATACCTTGCAGTTGAAGATAAGGGTGTTGATGTTGATCAAAGATTTATTGTAAATGCTTTGAACGATATAATTTTAAGCAATGAATTGGTTCATCATATTTTAGAAGAAAGAAGTATTTACTGGATAGATGATTTGCCATTTGTTGCTACTATTATAATGGGGCAAATTAAGTCGCAAAAAAGCATGAATCCTACTTCAGTTTTTAAGGATGATTCAGATGAAAAGTTTGCTTTAAAATTATTCAGAAATACGATAAATAATAATAAAGATTATGAAGATATAATTGTGAAGTTCTCAAAAAATTGGGAGTTGGATCGTATTGCAATTATGGATCAGTTATTCTTGAAAATGGCTTTTGCTGAAATTCTTTCTATGGAAGATTTACCTATAAAAGTATCCATGAATGAGTATATCGAAATCTCGAAATATTATGGTGGGGCGAAAAGTAAACTCTTTGTAAATGGGTTATTGGACAATGTTGTGAAGACCTATACTCGAGAAGGAAAAATTAAAAAGATAGGTAGAGGCTTAGTCTAACAAATAATCTTAGTTTTGAAATCAGATATGAAAACACCACAATTCCTTTTATTATTCCTTTTTTCAGTAGCAATTTCTTGTAATTCATCATCAGATGATAAAGCAATAACTACTGATTTAGTAGCGAGTCCACTTACAGCTAATCAATCCGCTAAAACGGTTGCAGTTCCAGTTGTTGAAATGAAAGAAACGAGCTATGATTTTGGTGAGATGCAACAAGGTGAATCGGTTACTCATGACTTTATTTTAAAAAATACTGGTGAGGCTGATCTTATTATTAGTGCTGCCAAAGGAAGTTGTGGCTGCACAGTACCTCAGTGGCCTAAAGCGCCAATTTCACAAGGGGAGGAGGCTACAATTAAAGTGACATTTAACAGTGCTGGGAAATCAGGAAAACAAAACAAAACAGTTACTTTGGTAACAAATGCAATACCAAATACTAAAGTATTAACTATAAACGGGAATGTAATTGTTCCTCAAAAAAAATAAGTATGATTTTATTACAATCAGCAGGTACAGGAACTTCATCATTAATTATGTTCGGTATGATTTTTGCCGTAATGTATTTCTTTATGATTCGTCCGCAAATAAAAAAACAAAAGAAAGAACGTGAGTACCGTTCTGCATTACAAAAAGGGGATGATGTAATTACTATTGGCGGAATTTATGGTAAAATTACGGATGTAAAAGAAGATGCTGTTGTTATTGAAGTGCATGCAGGAACAAAACTAAAAGTTGCTAAAACGGCAGTGTCAATGACAGGAGATACTGGTATAGAACAAAAATAATGTTCAGCAACTTAAAAAACAGAATAGCTAGTTTTTTTAAGTCAGCATCCAATAATAAAAAGCTGAGTACTTACGCTTTATTTTTATTTATTTCTTTCTCGTTTTGGTTTTTGAGTATGTTGTCCAAACAGCATGAAACCACCTTACAGGTCCCGCTTAGTTACGTTAATTTTCCAGCTGATAAAGTATTAGTATCTACTCCTGTTGTTTTTGTAGAGGCTAGGGTAAAGGCACCTGGATTTTCTATTTTATTTTATAATTTATTTTCTTCTTCAACCCTAAGTTTGGATGTTGATCAGGCAAATACTAAGCCTAAAAAAGGAGGGAGTGAAGTCTTTTGGTTCATGAATACTAAACGAAAAGATTTAGCTGAGGTTTTGTCCTCATCCATGCAATTGATAGCCATTAACCCAGAACGATTAAGCATACCTTTTAGCAATAAAGCTAAAAAAAAGGTAGCTATTAAGTTGAGTCAATCGATTAGTTTAAAGCCCGAAATATGGTTTGCAAGTTCTATTGTTTTAAGCCCTGATAGTGTCATGGTTTATGGAGAACAACAGCAATTGGATGCAGTAGATTTTATTGAGACTGAAGAATTGATTTTAGTTGATGTTGCTGAAAATATAATCCCTATTGTAGAGGTTATTATTCCTGATGGCTTACAATGCAAAACAAAAAATATTGAGGTGACAATTGAAGTAGAGCCTTTTGTAGAACAAATGCTAAAATATAAGGTAGAAGCAAAGAACTTGAAAAAGGGATATACTATAAAATTATTCCCTGAAGTAGTACAAGTAACGCTTAGGGCTCCAAAAGACAAGTACAGTATGCTAAAAACTGATTTCTTAAACCTTACAGTAGATGCTAGTTTAATTTCTTCCGAAAATAGAACTTTAACAGTTGAGGTTGAAAATTTACCTTCCTTTATTCAAATGCAAAGGGTGTATCCTTCAAGGTTGGAATTTTTACTGATTAAGGAGTAAGTTGATTGGTGTTTTTATACTTGTAAAATCAATATTTCATACAAGCAAAAATTGATAATGCTTTTACTTTTAAAGTATGGTTTCTTTTCGTTATTTTTGCATCACATTCTACTAATAATAAATTAAAATAGGCAAGGAACTATGTTTGAAAATTTATCAGAAAAACTAGATAAGGCATTTAAAGTACTAAAGGGGCAAGGGAGCATTTCTGAAATTAATGTTGCTCAAACAATGAAGGAGATCCGTAAGGCGCTACTTTCAGCTGATGTTGATTTTAAAACGGCAAAAGCATTTACAGCAAAAGTTAAAGAGAAAGCTTTAGGGGAAAAAGTGCTTACGGCTATTGATCCAGGGCAGTTGTTAACTAAAATAATGAAGGATGAGTTGGCCGAACTGATGGGAAGTGAGCAGTCAGAAATCTCCTTAGAAGGCTCGCCAACTGTTATTTTAATTGCTGGTTTACAAGGAAGTGGTAAAACTACTTTTTCAGGTAAGTTGGCATTACATCTTAAAAGTAAAAAAAATAAATGCCCATTATTGGTAGCATGTGATGTTTATCGTCCTGCTGCAATTGATCAAATTGGTGTGTTAGCTGAGCAAGTTGGTGTTGATGTTTTTCAGGATAGAGAAAGTAAAAATCCAGTAGAAATTGCACAAAATGCAATAAAGCATGCTAAAATAAATGGACATAATGTTGTAATTGTTGATACGGCTGGTCGTTTGGCAGTTGATGAGCAAATGATGAATGAAATTGCTCAGATAAAAAGTACTGTTAATCCTCAAGAAATTTTATTTGTTGTGGATGCTATGACAGGGCAAGATGCTGTAAATACTGCAAAAGCGTTTAATGATAAGTTAAATTTTGATGGTGTTGTGTTAACTAAGTTAGATGGTGATACAAGAGGTGGTGCAGCACTTACTATTCGTTCGGTTGTGGATAAGCCAATTAAGTTTATTGGTACTTCCGAAAAAATGGATGGGTTAGATGTATTTCATCCTGATAGAATGGCAAGCCGTATTTTAGGAATGGGAGATGTTATTTCCTTAGTGGAACGTGCACAAGATCAATTTAATGAAGAAGAAGCAAGAAGAGTTCAGAAGAAAATTGCAAAAAATCAATTTGGTTTTGATGATTTTTTAAAGCAAATCCAACAAGTGAAAAAGATGGGAAACATGAAGGACTTGATGGGGATGATACCTGGAATGGGAAAGGCTATGAAGGGAGTTGATATTGATGATGATGCGTTTAAGGGAATTGAAGCAATTATTCATTCTATGACAAAGCAAGAGCGTGAAAATCCTAAATTATTGAATGGAAGTAGAAAAAAGCGTATCGCTACAGGTAGTGGAACTTCAGTTGTTGAGGTTAACCAATTGATAAAGCAATTTAGTCAAATGGGTAAAATGATGAAGATGATGCAGGGAGGAGGAGCAAAGCAGATGATGCAAATGATGAAGGGCGGAGGAGGAATGCCGGGAATGAGATAATAGATTAGAGAAAACCATAAATAAAAACTTACCCACTACAACAACCAATGATTTTACTAGACGGAAAAAAAACAGCTAACGATATAAAAGAAGAGATTTCAATTGAGGTTGCTGCTTTAGTTAGTTCGGGTGTAAAAAAACCACATTTAGCAGCTATCCTTGTAGGGGCTGATGGTGCAAGTGAAACCTATGTTAATGCAAAAGTAAAAGCTTGTGATAAGGTAGGGTTTAATTCTACTTTAGTTCGTTTTAATGCTGATGTTTCAGAAGATGAATTACTTGCTGAGGTAGAAAAAATAAATAAAAATTCTGATATTGATGGTTTAATTGTCCAGTTGCCTTTGCCTAAGCATATTGATGAAATGAAAGTTACTGAAGCTATTATTCCTGCAAAAGATGTTGATGGTTTTCATCCTACTAATATTGGTAGAATGGCATTAAATTTACCAACTTATTTACCAGCAACTCCATCTGGTATATTAGAGTTGTTAGAAAGGTATAAAGTAGAGACTATAGGTAGGCATTGTGTGGTTATTGGTAGAAGCCATATTGTAGGCTCGCCAATCAGTATTTTAATGGCTAGGAATGCTAATCCTGGAAATTGCACAGTTACACTTACCCATAGTCGAACAAAAAACCTAAAAGAAATTACCAAAACAGCTGATATTTTAATTGTAGCTTTAGGAAAAGCTGAGTTTGTTACAGCTGATATGGTAAAGGAAGGTGTCACTATTATTGATGTTGGAATAACAAGAATTAAGTCAGATAAAACAAAAAGTGGATGGAAATTACTAGGGGATGTTGATTTTGAAGGGGTTAAAGAAAAGTGTAATTTTATCACTCCTGTACCAGGTGGAGTAGGGCCAATGACTATTGCAATGCTTTTAAAAAATACGTTAATTTCAGCAAAAGGTTAATTGTATTGATTTTTTACTATATTTGCGCCAGTTTTGTGGGGTTGTTCCCACATAGTAATAATATAAATTTAAAAAAACAATTATGGAAGGAACAGTAAAATGGTTTAATGCAAGTAAAGGTTATGGTTTCATTGAAGGTTCAGACGGAACTGATTACTTTGCGCATTTCCAAGAAATTCAAGTAGAAGGTTACAAAACTTTAAAAGAAGGTTCAGCAGTAGCTTTTGAACCAGGAGATGGAGAAAAAGGACCAGTAGCTAAAAATATTGTAAACGCTTAATTAGCAAAATATAATATACAGATAAAAGCGAGCTTAATGCTCGCTTTTTTTATGCCTTATTTTTAACTAATCACTTATGTAAGTTACTTAAATATGATTATTGAAGAACTAGAGTAGAATTATAAAATATTTAAATTTAAAATAATATTTACTTTTTACTATTGAGCATTTATTACCCTATAAGCTATTTATCACCTCATAAATAGAACTGCCTTTTTCAAGTGCTTGTTCTAAGTCAGTTAAAGTTTGGTTTGACTTTAGTTTCTGGTACTTTTTATTCCCTAGTTCTTCTTTAACAATATGATGTAGCCAAAATTTATTTT
>JBLGCF010000053.1:0-8209 GCA_047617145.1 Thalassomonas sp.
AGTTACTATTCTTTTTTGTGTAGTATTCATGATAGCAAAAATAGCATTTAAAAAATTGAAAATCTATTTGGTTTGAGCATATATTTGCCGCCAAATAAATACTATGGAAAAGTCAATAAAAAATTATGCAGTTTTAATACTGCTTGCAATTATATGGGGGAGTTCTTTCATTTTAATGAAAAGAGGGTTGGATGTATATAGTTATACTCAGGTAGCTGCTTTACGCCTGTTTATTGCGTTCCTGTCTTTAACTCCTTTTTTGTTAAGAGCAGTAAAGGTTGTTCAGAAAAAGCATATTATTCCTATTGTTGTTATGGCGCTTTTTGGGAATGGAATTCCTGCTTTTTTATTTACAAAAGCACAGACCCAATTGGATAGCTCTTTAGTTGGTATTTTAAACTCATTAGTTCCTTTATTTACTTTGTTGTTGGGGGTTTATTTTTTCAGAACTAAGCCAACAAAAACGAATATAGCAGGAATTATTATTGGCTTATTTGGTGCTGTCTTCTTAACATACTCTACAATCGGAGGTGGTGTGGAAATTAATGATTATGTGTTCTTGGTTATTTTGGCTACAGTGATGTATGCAATTAGTATTAATGTGATAAAAAAATATTTGCAGGATTTAGATGCGCTTTCTATTTCTTCTTTAGCGTTTTTAATGATTGGTCCGTTTTCGGCTATTTATATTTTTAATACTGATTTTCTTGTCCTTAGTGCGTCAAGTGAGGGAGTAGAGTCTTTGCTATATATTGTGCTTTTGGCTGTGGTAGGAACCTCATTGGCAGTTGTTATTTTTAATCAGCTAATTAGTAGGTCGTCTGCAATTTTCGCTTCTTCAGTCACTTATTTAATTCCTATAGTAGCTATTTTCTGGGGGATTTTTGATGGAGAAAAAGTAACCCTAATTCATTTACTTTCAGTAGTGATTATATTGAGTGGCGTGTATTTGGTAAATAAAAAAAGCCCAACTAAATAGCTGGGCTTTTCTTTAAATTTTGAATAAAATTATTCAATAATCATTTTCTTTTCTACACTTCCATCATCATATATATAGAATAGAGGAGTATTTGTTTGTTTTTCTGTATTTGTTCTTCCTAAAACATCAACAATTCTAATTAGTTTTCTAGTATCACTCTTATGATCAATAACCCCAACACTTCCTTCACATAAAGAATGAGAAAGCATATTTTGACGGTAATTGTTGATTGCAGAAATCATTCTAGCTTTCTGCCCGTTAGTAAATAAGTTCATGCAAGCATCATTGGTGTAATCCATGTAATTCATAAACATATCGCCATTGGCATTGGTTGTGCTACAAGCATTTGGGTGTAATGGGAATGCAGGGCAAGAATAGTTTTCTGTTTCTTGCTTTGGTGTATCTGCAACTTGGTCGTTACCACAACTTCCCCATCCACCCCACACATGGTCTAAGTTTAGCCAGTGGCCAATTTCGTGAGTTGCAGTTCTTCCTTTATTGTAAGGAGATTGTACTGTACCTGTTCTTCCAAAATATTGGTAGCCAATTACAAGTCCATCACCATCACCAACCCAATTACTAGGTGGGCTTGCATAACCTAATAGACCACTTTGAATATTACAAACCCAAATATTAAGGTAATCATCATTTGGCCAATCGTCAGCCCCTCCAGCTGATGCTGTATGGATATCACTATCCATTCCAAACTGTCCGTGTGTAGTTTGTACTCTATCAATTCCTGTTGTTGTATTCCCACTAGGATCAGTTGTTGCTAAGCAGAATTCAATCTCACTGTCAGCAGCAATACTTTGCCAAACGCTTGGTGTATTTATTTGATCTATATTTGTTCGTCTATAATCCTCATTCAGCACATCAATTTGTGACTGAATCTGAGCGTCAGAAATATTTTGTGTATTTGTCTTCCAAACAACATGCACAACTACAGGTATAGTTATTATTGTTTTTTCGCTATGGTTAGGATGTTTTTTAATCCACTTTTCAGTTTGTGCATTTACCTCAGCTCTTGCTGCTGCATAACTAGGGTTGCTATTGATCATGTTTGTGGTATGCGCTTCTGTTCCGCATCTTTCTTGTGCGGTAGTTATTAAGCTAATGCTAGCTAATAGTATGGTGAAAATTCTTTTCATTGCTTGTTTTTTATTTATGATGCAAAGTTATGTTTTTATACGTATTTTTGTTGGCTAATTGTTTACTAATCTTATCTATCCAAAAAAGTTAGCTTATTTTTTGTTCATTTTCCTAGATTGTGTACTTTTGCAGACCATTTTTAAAAATTAATAATAATGTACGCAATAGTTGAGATAGCAGGGCAACAATTCAAAGTTGAAAAAGATCAGCAGATATTTGTACACAGATTAGACAATGAAGAAGGATCAAAAGTTGATTTTGATAAAGTTCTTTTGTTGGATGATGCTGGTACGGTAAATGTTGGCGCCCCAGTTATAACAGGAGCTAAAGTAACTGCAAAAGTACTTGAGCACTTGAAAGGCGATAAAGTAATCGTCTTTAAAAAGAAAAGAAGAAAAGGATATAAAGTTAAAAACGGTCATAGACAGTATTTAACGAAATTAGAGATCCTTAAAATTGATGCTAAAGCTCCCCCTGCCAAAAAAGCGGCACCAAAAAAGGAAGCTAAGCCAGTAGCCGAAAAAGCACCAGCAAAGAAAACTGCTGCTAAAAAGCCAGCTGCTAAAAAAGCACCAGCAAAGAAAACTGCTGCTAAAAAGCCAGCTGCTAAAAAAGCACCAGCTAAAAAGACTACAGCTAAAAAAGCTGAATAATAAGAACAAGAAGGAATAAAAACTTTATACAATGGCACATAAGAAAGGAGCAGGTAGTTCAAAGAATGGTAGAGAATCGCAAAGTAAACGATTAGGTGTAAAAATCTTTGGTGGTCAAGCCATCATTGCTGGTAACATTATCGTTCGTCAAAGAGGTACAGTACACAATCCAGGAGAAAATGTTGGAATGGGGAAAGATCATACTTTATTTGCATTAACTGACGGTAAAGTTAAATTTACTAAGAAAAGAAATAATAGATCCTATGTTTCAGTTGAAACTGAAGCTATAAACTAAGGATTGCACTATACTTACAATTAAGAAAACTTCTGAGCAATCAGGAGTTTTTTTTATTTACATTTGTTTCATTAATAGATAAACCCAAGAATTAAGATGCTACACATTAATAAGATAAGAGAAAACAAGGAGAACTATATTACTTTACTAAAGCTAAAGAATATGGATGCTACCGAATTGTTTGATGCCGTAATTGCTAAAGATGATGAGCGTAAAGCGACTCAGCAAAAAGCAGATGAATTACTATCCAAAGGAAACCAGTTGGCTAAGCAGATTGGTGAAATGTACAAAACTGGAAAGGCTGGAGAGGCAAATGTGTTAAAGGAAAAGTCATCTTCAATTAAGGAAGAATCAAAAGCATTACAAACAAAACAAACTGAGCTTGAAAAAGAAATTCAAAATATTTTAGTTCAGATTCCTAATATCCCACACCCAACTGTACCTGCAGGAAAGTCGGATGCTGACAATGTTACTTTAAAAGAAGTAGGAACTATCCCAACTTTAATGGAGGGAGCTAAACCGCACTGGGAATTAACAACTGATTATAGTTTAATTGATTTTGAGTTAGGAAATAAGATTACAGGAGCAGGTTTTCCTGTTTACACCCATCATGGTGCAAAGTTACAAAGAGCTTTAATTGCTTATTTCCTAGATAAAAATACTGCTGCAGGATATACTGAGTATTTACCACCACATTTAGTGAATGAGGCTTCAGGTTTTGGTACAGGAGCATTGCCCGATAAAGAAGGTCAAATGTATCATGCTACTGAGGATAATTTATATTTAATCCCTACTGCTGAAGTTCCTGTAACTAACTTTTTTCGTGATGTTATTGTAAAAGAATTTCCAATTAAGTGTACGGCTTATACTCCATGCTTTAGGCGTGAGGCAGGTTCGTATGGTAAAGAGGTAAGAGGGCTGAACAGATTACATCAGTTTGATAAAGTTGAGATTGTACAGGTCCAGCATCCTGAAAATTCATACGAAACTTTGGATGTAATGGTAAAGCATGTTGCTAGCATTCTTGATGAATTAGAATTGCCGTATAAAATATTACAATTATGTGGAGGTGACTTAAGTTTCACTTCAGCACTTACTTTCGATTTTGAAGTTTATTCTGCAGGACAAGAAAGATGGCTGGAAGTAAGTTCAGTTTCTAACTTTGAAAGTTACCAAGCAAACCGATTGAAGTTGAGGTATAAGGATGAAAACGGAAAGACACAACTTTGTCATACTCTTAATGGAAGTGCGTTAGCTCTTCCTAGAATCTATGCAGCACTTATTGAAAATAACCAAACAGCTGAGGGAATAAAAATTCCTAAAGCATTACAGCCTTACACAGGTTTTGATATCATAAAATAAATGCGTTTACTGCTAGTATGTATGCTCATGGGTTTCTTTGCTGTTGCACAGCAAAGCGAACAGCAATTGGCCTATAAATACTATGTAAATGGGGAGTATGCTAAAGCTATTGCTATTTATGAAGAATTGAATAACGAACGCTTTTCTGTTGCTTATTATATTCCTTATTTTGGTTCTTTGCTGAATATTGAGGATTATAAATCAGCAGAAAAATTAGCGAAAAAAGTGGCTAAAATCTATCCTAGAAGTTTGAACTATCAATTGGAGATTGGGATTGCTCAAGAAAAATCAGGAAATCAGAAAAGAGCAAATCGTACTTTTAGTAAAGTGTTTGAGGGGTTGGATGGCAAGCAATCACAAGCCATAAATTTGGCCAATACTTTTAGGCGTTATGAAATGTATGAGCAGGCACTAAATGTGTATCTGCTAGCTGAAAAGGGAAATGATAAATCTAATTTTGGGACTCAAAAAGCACAATTATATGCTCACTTAGGAAAGGTGGACTTGATGATTGCTGAATACTTGAATGAACTAAAACGCAATCCTAGGAAAAAGCAAACGGTAATGGCGCAAGTACAGAGGTTTTTGAATAATGATGGAATTAAAAGCGAGCGTAATTATCAGTTAGTAAAAAAACAGTTATTGCCTTTTGTTAGGTCTGAACAGGAAAGATCTGATTTTTCAGAAATGCTCATTTGGCTTTTTATGCAAAATGCACAATACGAAATGGCATTAAGGCAAGCTAAGGCTTTGGACAAGCGCACAAATACTGACGGAGAAGGTGTTTATGATTTAGGAGAATCCTTCTTGGATAAAAA
The DNA here is from genome assembly GCA_047617145.1 of Thalassomonas sp. Lineage (GTDB taxonomy): Bacteria > Bacteroidota > Bacteroidia > Flavobacteriales > BACL11 > UWMA-0277. Next base: position 5,257 of record JBLGCF010000053.1, read on the forward strand.
GGAATATGAGTTAGCGGTAAAGGCTTATGATCATGTTTTGGAAAAAGGAAAGAACAACTTCCTTTTTGTGAATGCTAATATTAATAAATTGTATGCAATGACTAAAAGTTTGAGCGAACAACAAAAACAGGTTGATGTACTTGATGAAGTTTATCAGCAGGTAATTGCTGACTTAGGAGAAAATAGAAATACGGTATTGTTACTTTCCAACTATGCCCACTTTAAGGCTTTTTATTTGCATGATTTGGTTGCAGCTGAACAAATATTAACGAATGCTATGGCCATTCCTCAAATTGAAAAAACTGATTTGGCGGAATGCAAGTTGGAATATGCTGATGTCATGTTATTGATTGGGAATATTTGGGAATCCTTATTGTATTATTCGCAAGTAGAAAAGGATTTTAAGGAGAACCCAATAGGACATGAAGCAAAATTTAGAAGAGCTAAAATAGCTTATTATCAAGGGGATTTTGATTGGGCGCAAGCGCAATTAGGCACGCTTAAAGCTTCCACTTCCAAGTTGATTGCTAATGATGCTTTGGACCTTTCCTTATTGATTATTGACAACCTTAATTTGGATACTTCAACTATTGCTATGCAAACTTTTGCAAGTGCTGATTTGTTATTTTATCAGCAGAAATATGAAGCCGCTATTGTTAAATATGATTCGGTTTTAACTGCTTTTCCTGGGCATACGCTTTCGGATGAGATATACATGCAAAAAGCTGAGATTTACAAGCAATTGAATAATACCGAAATGGTGGTGAAGATGTATGAGAAAATTACCACTGATTGGGATTATGATATTTTAGCAGATGATGCACTTTATCAGTTAGCTAAGCTTTATGATACTACTTTAAAGGACAAAGCGAAAGCTATGGAGTTGTACGAAAAGATATTGTTAGAGCATAATAGTAGTATTTTTGTTGCAGAAGCAAGGAATCGTTTTAGAAGTTTAAGAGGCGATAATTTAAATGAGGAAAAATGATAATATATAATGTAACCGTAAGTGTGGAAAAGAGTGTTAAGGAGGATTGGCTTAAGTGGATGCAAGAGGTGCATATTCCTGAGGTTATGGCTACTGGTGTATTTTTACAATCACAAATAAATAGGGTGATGGTGCAAGGCGATAGCGACAATACATTTGCGATTGCCTATACTTGTGCTAGCATGAAGGATTTACATCAATATCAAGTAAAATTTGCTGCTGAATTACAGCAAAAACATGTGGCTCGTTATGGTGATAAAGCAGTTGCTTTTCGTACTTTAATGGAGGTTATTCAAGAGTATTAATTCTTGTTTTGAAGAAAGTTATTAAAGCATATTTACAATTAGAAGAACATGTTCTTTTAATGATAAAAGCTGAGTTTTTTGTTCAGTTGATTGGGGCAGCTTTCTTTCTGATTTTAAATATCTATTTAGCAAAGCAGGGTTTCTCTGATCCTGAGATAGCCAATTTTATTTCCTATCGTTTTTTGGCAGTTATGTTGTTGGCATTTCCTTTAGGGTTTTATATAAAAGGAAAGCCATTGAAACCTTTTTTTCTACTGGGTAGCTTGGGTGTGCCTACGGTTGCTATCGCTCTTGTTTTGGCAGTGCAGTATGCTTTGTATAAGTATTTGCCAACCTTATTTATTTTATGGGGGATTGTTTTTACTTTGTTTCAAGTAAGTTCTTTACCTTATGTAATGCGAAATACTTCAGTTGCGAATCAATCGCATGCTATATCCTTAAATTATGCAACCCATAGTTTTGGTACAATTTTAAGTGGAATAATCATCTTTGGCTTTGGACAGTTTATGCGAGAGATGGATGAAGGAATCATTCTATTATTTATTGCTTTTATAGGATTTTTTGGCGTGTATTATTTGTTAAAAATGAAGGTAGATGTGGTTGTACCTGTCAAAAAAGGTTTGCAATGGAAATCCTATGGTTGGGCTTTGTTGCTTAAGGCTATTATTCCTACGCTTATTATTGCTGTTGGGGCGGGTTTAACTATTCCTTTCATTAATTTATTTTTCTTTCATAATTTTCAAGTAGATTCTACAGGATTTGCTGTTATTGGTGGGGTTGCTAGTGTGTTGGTTGCTATTTTGGCCTTACTTGTCCCTAATGTGAAAAATAAGTTAGGATTTAAAAAAGGAATTACTTACACCCAAACTACAGCAGTTATTGCTTTGATTGCTTTAGCTACAACTGAGTTTTTCACACATTATTGGTGGGCATTTCCTATAGCTGTTTTATGCTTTTGGATAAGAACTCCACTTATGAATATGGCTGCTCCTATGACTTCTGAACTTACTATGAATTATGTGGGAAAGAAAAACCAGGAAATGCTGAGTGCAATTATGGCAGCAATCTGGAGTGGAAGTTGGTTCTTTAGCTCTCAGATATTTAGGTACTTAAAAGCTGAAGGCTTACCTTATGCTTATATTTTTTATATTACGGCTGTCTTGTATGGGTTTGGAGTGTTTATGTATTATTTATTAGTGCTGGATTATGAAAAAAGAAAAAAGTCGGGGTAGCAGCACTACATTCTACTAGATATGACAACTCAAAAGGTACCCGAATAGGTCCCTCGCTATTTTATCCATCAGAGTTACACAGCAAATATAATAAAAAAAAGCAGGCTGCTCTTTAATAATTTATTGAAGAATAAGTTTCTTATTAATTATCCCGTCATTTGTCTGAATTTCTAAGAAGTATATTCCTTTTGAATATTCGTTTAAATTAATCTGCTTTTTATATTGTCCAATATAATTTTCCAAATTATCTATAAATACAATATCACCAAGAGAATTAATTATTCTGACTTGTAACGTTTGTGTGATTAAACTAGTAAATTCGACATTAAACATATCCCTACTTGGATTTGGATAAATAACAAGCCTATCTATATTAAAATCTTCAACACTTGTATGCATCCATTCAACTTTAAAGAAAGAAGTATCTG
>JBLGCF010000054.1:0-8101 GCA_047617145.1 Thalassomonas sp.
ATTCAAGTATTAGTAATGACTATATAAAAGATGGTTTTTGGGCTATGAGTCGTGATGAGGAATTAGTAAATGAAGGATTGACAGCATCATTTTTAGTTAGCATTGAAGAGGTGACTGCTCGTGTATTGGCTGAACTTACTGATGATATGACAGAGAAAGAAAGGTCAGCAAAAATCAGAGAAATATCTAAAACTATTGTTGATGAGAAAACAGAAGGAACACACTACACAGCAAGAATCAAATCTTTCTTTGGCGGAAATGACTTCTATATTATGACTTACGAAACATTTAAAGATGTTCGTTTAGTTGGCGCTCCACCATCAGCAATCGGTAAATTTGGTGGGGATACTGACAACTGGATGTGGCCAAGACATACAGGAGATTTTGCACTTTACAGAATTTACTGTGCTCCTGACGGAACGCCAGCTGAGTACTCAGTTGAAAATGTTGCTTACCAACCAAAACATCATTTACCAATCCAATTGGATGGAGTAGCTAATGGAGATTACACTATGATTTTCGGCTTCCCTGGAAGCACGGATAGATACTTAACTTCTTATGGTGTGCAACAAGCTTTAGACATCACTAACCCAACTACTGTTGATATTCGTGATGAAAAATTAGCAATTATGAAAGCAGGGATGAATGCTTCTAAAAAAGTAAAAATTCAATATGCTGCTAAATATGCACAAACTTCTAACTACTGGAAATACTTTATCGGACAATCAAAAGGATTAAAGTCAATGAGAGTTCACGATAAAAAAGTAGCTATTGAAGATGAATTTAGAACTTGGGTTGCTGAAGATGATGCTAGAGTTGAAAAATATGGTGAAGCTTTAGATTTAATTGAAAGCGCTTACAATACAAGCAAAAGAATTGCACTTAACAGAACCTACCTAAATGAAGCTGTATTTATGGGGTCAGAAATTATGTACTGGTCGTTTAAAATGAACAGAGCAATTGCTGCTTTACCTGCTGAGGGTAAAGAAAGAAATGTTGCAATTAGAGCAATAAAGAAAGAAGCTAAGGACTTTTATAAAGATTATAATGCTTCAGTTGATCAAGAGTTATTTGGATCAATGTTAGAGATGTACTACTACAATGTACCTAAAACTCAACACGCTCCAATCTTTAAGAAAATTGAAAACCAACTTTTCGGATTTAAGAAATTAGACTTTGGTTGGTATGCTAAAAATGCATTCAAAAGATCTATCTTTTCTAGTAGAGCAAAATTCTTTTCTTTCTTAGAAAACCCTTCTACTTTAAAAATTGAAAGAGATCCTGCATTCAAAACTATCATGTCAATATACAACCAGTACATTGAGCAAATCTCTCCTAAAAGGATTAGTGTAAGAGAGAAATTAACAAAAGGAAACAGATTGTTTATTGCAGGATTAAGAGAAATGAATCCTGAGAAAAACTACTACCCTAACGCGAATTCAACTATGCGTGCTACTTATGGTAATGTAGGTGACTACACGCCTGGTGAAGCTATGCATTACGAATACTACACAACTATTGACGGTATCATGCAAAAGGAAGATGCTACTAATGAAGAGTTTGAAGTACCTGCAAGATTAAAGGAACTTTACGAAATTGGTGATTACGGACAATATGCTGATAAAGATGGTAACTTAAGAATTAACTTTATTTCTAACAATGATATTACAGGTGGTAATTCTGGTTCTCCAGTAATTAATGCTTGGGGGGAACTTGTTGGTACTGCTTTTGATGGTAACTGGGAAGCAATGAGTGGTGATATCGCTTTTGAAAAAGCTATCCAAAGAACTATCTCTGTTGATATCAGATACACAATGTTTATTATTGATAAGTTTGCTGGAGCAACTCACTTAATTGATGAAATGACTATAGCGCCTAAGCATGCTGAAAAAATGACTGAAGAAGAATTAGCTGCTGCAGCTATGGAAACTGCTTTGGAAGACCCTAACACTATTGTTAAGGAATTAGATATGAAAGAATACTTAGGAGCTCAATTACCAGTATTCGATATGCATTCTTTTGGTTCAGCATTTGATATGGCTGTTGAACAATATGGTTCGTCAAAAGAACAAAGATTCTGGTGGCACAATAATGTGTACACTACTGAAAAAAGATAATCCTTCTCACATATAATAAAGAAGCCCTACCAATTTGGTGGGGCTTTTTTATATTTACCAAAAATTAAAGATATGTTAAGGAATATATTAGCCGTTATAGTTGGTGTACTTGTAGGAATGTCAGTGAATATGGGGCTTATCATCTTAGGTGAAAATCTTATCCCTATAGCTGAAGGGGTTGATCCTATGGATGCAAAAAACTGGGAGTTAAGTAACTTTATCTTTCCATTTTTAGCACACGCATTAGGCACAGTAGCAGGAGCCCTTGTTGCAAGTTTAATTGCTGTTTCTTACCAGTTTCCTATTACCCTTAGTATTAGCGTCTTCTTTTTGATTGGTGGGGTTACTATGGTGTTCCTATTCCCAGCACCAGTATGGTTTATTTGCACTGACTTGATAGTAGCCTATATTCCTATGGGCTATCTTGGGTATAGTTTAGTTGCCAAAAGAGCTTAATAAGCTCTAGCGTTATTCCCTTCCATATAGTTCATGAAAGCTTTGTTTACTACCTTCACTCCTCCTGGTGTTGGGTAGTTTCCTGTAAAGTACCAATCTCCTTTGTGGTCAGGACAGGATTCGTGTAAGTCCGAAATTGATTGGTAGATAATTTCCACCTCAGCATTAGTTCCTTTAGGAGTCAATAGCTCACTTATCTTAGCTGATATTTCTTCAGCAGTAAAAGGCTTATAAATATCTTGTACATAGTTTACCATTTCTTCTTTTGGCAACTGAGCTTGTGCTTTACACTTTTCATAAGCCTCAGTAAGTATGTGTTCTTGCTTAGTATCTTTCAACAACTCAACTGCCGCATTAAAGGCAATAAAATCACCCATTTTCGCCATATCAATACCGTAACAATCAGGGTATCTTATCTGTGGTGCTGATGAAACAACAATAATTTTCTTAGGCCCTAATCTATCTAATATCCTTAGGATAGATTGCTTTAAGGTAGTCCCTCTAACAATACTATCATCAATCATTACTAGGTTGTCAGTAGGCTTTACCTTTCCGTAAGTAATGTCATATACATGGGCTACTAAATCATCTCTACTATCATCTGATGTAATAAAGGTTCTCAGCTTTGCATCCTTTATTGCTATCTTCTCTGCTCTTGGAGAAATATCCATAATTTTTGCAATTTCATCATGACAAGGGTTATCCCCTAGCTCCTGAATTTTTCTAGTTTTTACTTCATTTAGGTAAGCATGACATCCTTTTAACAAACCATAGTACGAAACTTCAGCAGTATTAGGAATGTAAGAGAAAACAGTATTCTTCACATCATTACCAATAGACTCTAATACCTTTGGGAAAATACGCTTTCCTAATTCAAGCCTTTCGTTATAAATTCCAGCATCATTTCCTCTTGAAAAATAAATACGCTCAAACGAACATGCTTTTCTTTCTAAAGGTTCACGCACTTGCTTTTCTTCCACCGTACCATCTTTCTTTATGATAAGTGCATGCCCTCTTTTTATCTCTTTAACATCTTCAATATTCACATCAAAAGCCGTTTGTATCACTGGTCTTTCTGATGCTACAACAACAATCTCATCATCTTTATAATAGTATGCTGGGCGAATAGCGTTTGGGTCTCTCAATGCAAAAGCATCTCCATGTCCCATCAGTCCACACATCACATATCCACCATCCCAATACTTAGCGGATTGCTTTAATATATCTTGTAAGTCTAACTCTTCTTCAATTACTTTAGTAATCTCTTTTTTAGTAAAATTATCCTTATGCTTATAGTAAATTTCATCATTTGCCTCATCTAAAAAATGACCGATTTTTTCCAAAATTGTAACGGTATCCGCTTTCTGTTTTGGGTGTTGCCCTAAGTCAACTAACTGCCGAAAGAGTTCATCAACATTTGTCATGTTGAAGTTACCAGCTAATACTACATTTCTTGTTTTCCAATTACTCTGGCGCAAAAACGGATGACATTGTTCTATTGTATTTCCACCAAAAGTACCATAACGCAAATGTCCTAAAAATAGCTCTCCAGTAAATGGCATATTTTCCTTCATCCATTCTGGGTCTTTTAGTCTTTCTGAATCATTTTCCTCTAACTCCACAAACCTTTTGTTTACTTGCTTAAACACATCCTGAATAGGATTAGTAGCTACCGATCTCTTTCTACTAATGTATCTTTTCCCAGGCGCAACATCTAGTTTAATATTGGCTAAGCCAACACCATCTTGCCCTCTATTGTGTTGTTTTTCCATCAATAAATACATCTTGTTTAACCCATAAAGCGAACTGCCATATTTTTCTTGGTAGTACGCTAAGGGCTTAAGTAATCGGAGCATTGCTACTCCACATTCATGTTTTATTGAATCACTCATGGTGTTATTTTTAGGATTGTAAAATTACAGATTATTGTGCTAATATTTTCATTAATCCATTAATACCTGGGTTTGTAAAACTCACCCCATCCACCATTAGTGTTGGGATTACTCTTCTACCATTATTTATTTTCTCCACTAGAGCTATAGCCTGCTGGTTATCAGTAATATCAATATATTCAAATTCAACTCCTTTTGAGTTTAAAAACTTTTTTGCAGTTACGCAATCTGAGCACCAGTCGGCACCATATACTTTAATATTCATTGGTATAAAATTTATAGGTTATTTCATTTTGTATAATTGTACATTCTTTGCAATGCGAAAGAAAGGTGAATTGATAATCAATATGTAAATCAAAAGCACTGTTATCTACTGTAAATATTCTATCGCATTCTAATTTTCCATCTAGGGAAAATCTTTGAATTCTATATTTGCTTTTTTCAGCAGAAATAAAAAACCAAGAGCCAGAACCAACTGTACCGCTTAGCCATTGCGCCTTATCAGGAATATTAATATCTCTTTTAGATTTCATAATTATATTCTTTCGATACTACTAAAGTAGGAGGTTATAAAGCTTTTATTTATTTGCCTGTAATTTTTCATATTCACAACATGATAACTAGAATTAGCAATGCTAACATTCCGTTTAGGAGATGGTGATAAACAAAAAGGATATTTTAATCTTAATTTAGTAAGCCAATGTGGGTTTGAAGCAAGCATGATTGTGGTAACAAATCTTGAGCAATTTGTTCCTGTCAGTACTACTGGACCATATGAAATTAACCCCCTATTTTGTATCTCTTTTGCTTTTTCATAAGCATTATTAAAATCAATATTTTTTAAAATTGAGGCATATAATGTTCCGTGACCGTGCGTAGCTTTTAAATTAGATATTTCAAATAATATCTCGTTAATATTATCAATTGAATTGCCTAAAATTATGGGTTTAGATTTTAGTGAAATATCAGGATCCGTTTCTAAATCTCTTACTCTACCAAATCCAAATGGACTATGGTATCTACCAAAATCAATATAATGCAATTGATTTGTGCTTGAATTAACTAAAACTAAAGCAGAATGCCCAACTCTATACTTTCCATCTTTAGACAATATACCGTCATACCAAGCTCCAGCTGCAGCTACCATCCCTTCTGGCCAGGCTAATACAATTATAAAGTCTTTTTGCATTTTGTAAAAATAAAAAAAATAGCAAATTAATACCTTGCTAAACTTAAAAATTTAATAGCCTTATTAGAAAGTAAATTATCATTAAATAATTGTACTTTAAAAAAAATTAAGACTTATAATAAATTCTGTTCTCTGATAAATAGCCAAACAAATTTATTTAGCTCCCAAGCCCAATAAACATAATATTTAGCGACTCCAACTTTAATAAACTCATTGGGTTAACAAAAAATTCAGTATTTGAATTAATCATACTAGGTGCAATTCCAGGTTTTGGCGGCATACTCATCAACATTAATGAATTAGGTGCATTACAAAACAAACTATCATTTCTAGTGTAAAAATTTAATGCTCCTTCTTTTAAATTATTTAATGTGAGTACTTGACCTACAAAATCCATTTGGTTATTATCATTTAATGATAATTTAAGCATTTCATTTACACCAACATGCGTACCTGCTTTATTTTTGGTTGTTTCAGGATTTTTTGATGCAAATTCTAAAATAAGCGTTTGGGTTATTGGTTCAACAATTACAACTTCCTTATTTTCAGTATTATTAGCACAAGAAATGAAAAGCAATATTGCAGATATAAAAAGGAAATTATTTTTCATAATATTATTTATTTTAAGTTTATTTTTAATTTTGCGATTATGCTGAATGCAGCTGGACAAACTTCCACATTTTTTTCAGTTAATTTTAGTAATTGACTTTGTTTTATTCTATCCGTATGCGGAAACTCTCTACACGCTTTAGGACGAACATCATAAATACTACAATAATTATCCTCTCCTAAAAAAGTACAGGGTACAGCCTTAAGTACATAATCCCTATCTTCATCAATACGCAAGTACTTGTCTGTAAATTCTGAAGGTTTTATTCGGAGGTGTTTTGCAATTCTACTTATATCTTTATCGGTAAAAAGCGGACCTGTAGTAGTGCAACAATTCGCACATTTTAAGCAATCAGTACACGCAAAAACCTCTTTATGCAATGGATGAATGAGCTTATCCAACACCTTAGGTTTTACTTTTTTTAAACGCTTGAAAAACTGTTGATTTTCTTTGCGTTTTAGTTTTGCTTGCTCTTTATGTTGAGCTAAGTCCATTAAAGTGTTTTTCCCGGATAAATCTTAAGTGCTGCAGCTAAAATAGCTATCGATTTCTCTAATGATTCCTTATTTAACACATAAGCAATACGCACTTGCCTTGTACCTGTATTAGGAGTAGCATAAAAGCCTGCAGCTGGTGCTACCATAATGGTTGCTCCATCCAATTCGAAATCTTCCAATAACCATTGAGCAAAAGTATCAGCATTATCAACTGGCAATTCTGCAATCGCATAAAAAGCTCCAGTAGGTATTGGGCAAATTACTCCTTCAATTTTATTTAAGCCTTCAACTAATACATCTCTCCTACTCACATACTCTGCACTTACTTCTTCAAAATAAGAAACATCTGTTTTTAAAGCTGCTTCTCCTGCTATTTGTCCAAATGTAGGTGGCGACAATCTTGCCTGTGCAAACTTCATTGCAGTAGCCATCAACTCTTTATTTTTTGACACAATACATCCTACTCTAATTCCACACATAGAATACCTTTTGGAAGTAGAATCAATCACAATTGCATTTTGCTCCAACCCTTCAATATTTAATACTGAATGATGAACATGTCCATCATAAGCAAACTCTCTATACACTTCATCAGCAATTAAAAATAAATCGTGCTTAATAACGATATCCCTCAAAGTTTCTAATTCTTCTTTTGAATACAAATATCCTGTAGGGTTTCCAGGATTACAGATTAAAATTGCTTTCGTATTAGGAGTAATTAATTTTTCAAATTCGGCAATAGCAGGCAATGCAAAACCATCATATATTGAAGTAGCAATAGGTTTCACCTTCACACCTGCTGAAGTAGAAAAACCATTATAATTTGCATAAAAAGGCTCTGGAATAATAATTTCATCTCCATTATCCAAACAAGAATTTAAGGCAAATAAAAGCGCCTCAGAACCACCAGTGGTTACAATCACCTCATCATGATTAATCGCAATTCCTAAATTCTGATAATAATTTGCTAAACCTTTACGGTAACTTTCAAAACCTGCAGAATGGGAATACTCAACTACTTTATCCGTAAAATTATGGATAGCCTCTAAAGCTAATTCAGGTGTTTTAATATCAGGCTGACCGATATTTAAATGATATACTTTTTTTCCTTCTTTTTTTGCAGTTTCAGCAAATGGCACCAACTTTCTGATGGGCGACTCTGGCATACTTATTCCTTTGTTTGAAATTTTTGGCATAATTGTAAAAAATTTATAAAAAAACACCCCCATAATTGAGGGCGCTAATGTCGTAATATATTTTGAATTGCTTACTTCTTTTCTAAAGGAGACCCTTCTGTTTTTCTTACTGGAGCAGACTCTTCTTTTGGAGCAGGACTAACT
>JBLGCF010000055.1:0-7885 GCA_047617145.1 Thalassomonas sp.
CTGTTGCTTTTGGTGCAGCATCTAAAATTTCAGCATTTGCGTTATCAGCAAACTGAGCAAAGTTTTTATTGAAAGCGTCCGCTAATTCATTGGCTTTAGCATCATAAGCATTTTTATCAGCCCAAGTATTTTTAGGGCTTAATATATCATCAGGCACATTAGGGCAAGCAGTTGGCATTTTTAATCCAAATACTTCATGCGTATTGTATTCAGCACCCTCCAATTCTCCATTTAGGATAGCTGTAATCATAGCTCTTGTGTATTTCAAAGAAATACGCTCGCCAACACCATAAATTCCCCCTGACCAACCTGTATTGATTAACCAAACATTTACATTGTGTTCCTGCATCTTATTTCCTAACATTTTAGCATATTTTGTTGGGTGTAAAGGCATGAATGGTGCGCCAAAACAAGCTGAAAATGTAGTTTGTGGCTCAGTAACTCCAGCTTCAGTTCCTGCAACCTTAGCGGTATACCCTGAAATAAAGTGATACATTGCTTGTCCTGTAGTTAGCTTAGATACAGGAGGTAGTACTCCAAAAGCATCAGCAGTAAGGAAGAAAATATTTTTTGGATTTTTTCCTAATGATGGTTTTGCAATATTATCAATATGTTCAATTGGATAACTAACTCTTGTGTTTTGAGTAATAGTAGTGTCCTCATAGTTTACTTCATTCGTTCCTTCAAAAAAGGAGATGTTTTCTAACAATGCTCCCGGCTTAACGGCAGCAAAAATATCGGGTTCTTTTTCAGCAGAAAGATCAATACATTTAGCATAACAACCTCCTTCAAAGTTAAAAACTGTATCACCACTCCACCCGTGCTCATCATCCCCAATTAAGTTTCTGTTTGGGTCAGCAGATAAAGTAGTTTTCCCTGTACCTGAAAGACCAAAGAAGACAGCAGTGTCACCACCTTTACCTGTATTCGCACTACAGTGCATGGAAAGTACATTCTTTTGGAAAGGCAATATAAAGTTTAAAGCAGAGAAAATTCCTTTTTTAATTTCACCAGTATAACCAGTACCACCAATAAGGATAATCTTTTTTGTAAAATTAAGAATAGCAAAGTTGTGCTGACGCGTGCCATCTACTTCAGCATCTGCCATAAAACCTGGTGCATTCAGGATAGTCCATTCTGGATCAAAATTTTCAATTTCAGCATCAGTAGGGCGTAAAAACATATTGGAAGCAAACATATTACTCCAAGCATATTCATTTACTACACGAATGTTCATCTTGTATTTTTCTTCAGCACAGGCATAAGCATCTCTTACATAAAGCTCTTTTTCGCTTAAGTAGTTCAATACTTTTTGGTGTAGTTCGTCAAATTTCTTTTCGTCAAAAGATAAGTTAACATCTCCCCACCAAACTGATTCTTCAGTAATAGCATCACGAACAATAAAACGATCCATTGGAGATCGGCCGGTGAACTCGCCTGTGTTAATATTGATTGCTCCTGTAGAAGTTAGAGTTGCTTGTCCTTTTTCAATTGAAATGCTTGCTAATTCCTCTGGAGATAAGTTCCAGTGTGCAGTTGCATTTTTTATTCCTAAATCAGAGATGGTAGCATTGTTAGCTCGCTTGCCTGTTTCGGTCATAATCGTTTTTCATTTTGGTTTTATGGGGGACAAAGTTAAAGATTAATCCTTTATACAATTAGATTAAGCCTGTTTTTTAATGCTAAAGAATAACATAATCCAGGCACTTATTAATAAAAGCCCTCCTATAGGCGTGATTGGTCCCATAAATAACATTGAAACTCCTAGTATATCTTGAATGGTTAGCAAATAAATAGAAAATGAAAATAAGATAATCCCTGCAATCATCATTTTAAGTATGCCGTTTAACTTGCTGGTGAAGTATGTTGCGTTTAAGGAAAGGATTAAAATTACCAAACCATGCAGAAATTGGTAGTTAATTCCTGTTTGGAAAGAGCTAAGTTGCTTTTCAGTAAGCACCTGTTTTAAAGAATGAGCTCCAAAAGCTCCTAGTATCACAGCAGTTAGGCAAAAAAAGATTCCTGTTTTTATGAATTTATCTGTTGTCATTTTGTTTTCTTTAGTCAAGCAAAAATAATACTTTAGCACCTCAATTTACAAAAGCACATGAAAAATATATTAGTAATAGGAGCAGGAAGGTCGGCAGTAACATTAATCAAGTATTTGTTGGATAATGCAGCTGCCAATAATTGGCAAGTTATAGTGGCTGATTTTTCAATAGAATTAGCTGAAGAAGCAGTTAGGAGTCATAAAAATGGAAAAGCAATTTTCTTTAATGTTACAAATGATAAGCAAAGAGAAAGTGAAATAGAGAATGCTGATATTGTTATATCAATGTTGCCAGCAAGTTTACACATTACTGTGGCTAAGGATTGTGTTCGTTTGGGTAAAAACCTAGTTACAGCATCTTATGTTTCTCCAGAAATTGCTGAACTTGATGAGAGTGCTAAGCAGGCTGGAATATTATTATTAAATGAAATTGGTTTGGATCCAGGAATTGACCATATGTCAGCCATGCAAGTAATTGATGATATTAAAGAAAATGGGGGAGAGTTGACTTCTTTCAAATCCTTTTGTGGAGGTTTAGTGCATCCTGATTTTGATAACAATCCTTGGAATTATAAATTCACTTGGAACCCTAGAAATGTAGTGTTGGCAGGACAGGGTACTGCACAGTATATTGAAAATGGAGATTATAAATATATTCCTTACACGAGTTTATTTGAGCGTACTGAACAGATGGAGGTACTAGATGCGGGTGAGTTTGAAGGCTATGCGAATAGAGATTCACTTTCTTACAGAAAGTCTTATGGATTGGACAGTATTCCAACATTATTTAGAGGGACGCTTAGAAGAAAAGGATATTCAGAAGCTTGGAATATTTTTGTTCAGTTAGGAATGACAGATGACACTTATAAATTAGAGAATTCTGCAAGTATAAGCAATAGAGAGTTTATTAATATGTTCTTGTCTTTTGATGATAGTTTGACAGTTGAAGAAAAATTATGCAAGCAATTTAATTTGACTACCGATTCAGTTATTTATCAGAAGATAGATTGGCTAGGTGCTTTCTCTGAAAATAAAGTAGGAATGGAAAATGCTAGTCCTGCTCAAATTTTGCAAGCTATTTGTGAAGAAAAGTGGACACTTGGAGCTGAGGATAAGGATATGATAGTAATGCAGCATCAGTTTAAATATATGCAAAACGGAGAGCAAAAGAAATTGAATTCTTCTTTGTTAGTTTTTGGTGATGATCCAAGGTATACTTCAATGGCAAAAACGGTAGGATTGCCTGTAGCAATTGCAACCAAATTAATTTTAAGTGGAGGAATACAATCAACTGGAGTAAAAATACCAACTACAAAAGATATTTATATTCCTGTATTAAAGGAGTTAGAAGATAACGGGATTAACTTTGTGGAGGAGTTAGTTTAAGTCTAACAACTCTTCAGGAATTTCAACTTCCATTATTCCTTTTTGAGGGTCAATGCCTTTTACAAATTGTTCGTGCATTGGGAAACAAACCTCTATACCGTCATTTTCAACATAAATTAATTGCTGTGAAGTCTGTGAGTTTATGTAGGTGATTTTCCCTAATTCTCCAAAGTTAATATCAAATACAGTATAACCAATTAGCGTTTTTTCTGTAATTTCATTTTTATCCGTTTTAGGGAGCCATTCTTTTGGTAGGTATACTTTTCGTTTTAGTATTTTTTTGGCTGTTGTTTCATTTTCTATATCTTCAAACTTTACTAATACAACATTGGGTTTTGTTGTTCGCGCGTGCTCAATAAAGTAAGGGACAAGCTCATTATTCTGGTCTATCAGAAAATAAGAAAGCTTAGAAAAATCAAAAGGGATGTCATCATCATTATAGATATTGACATCCCCTTTATAACCATGCAATTTAAAAACTGTTCCGAATAAGAAGCAATCCTTTTTTTGCATTATAATGAGTATTAAGCTTCTTCTGTTTTTTCTTCAGTAGCAGGAGCTTCTTCAGCTTTTGGTTCCTCAGCAGAAGGAGTTTCTTTAACTGCTACTTCTTCAGTAGTATCTTCAACTACTACCTCATCAACAACAGGAGCTTCTTCAGCTACTACCTCTTCAGTAGTTTCTTCAACTACCACATCTTCAGCTACTACCTCCTCAACAGCAGGAGCTTCTTCAGCTACTACCTCTTCAGTAGTTTCTTCAACTACCACAT
The DNA here is from genome assembly GCA_047617145.1 of Thalassomonas sp. GTDB lineage: Bacteria > Bacteroidota > Bacteroidia > Flavobacteriales > BACL11 > UWMA-0277. The sequence goes on from JBLGCF010000055.1 coordinate 4,209, forward strand.
CTTCAGCTACTAACTCCTCAACAACAGGAGCTTCTTCAGCTACTGCATCTTCAGTAGTTTCTTCAACTTTTACCTCTTCAGCATTTTTAAGTGCTAATGCTTCAGCTCTTTCATCACTCTTAGTTTTTTCAGCAGCTAAAGCAGCTTTTTCAGCAGCAATTGCAATGTTTTCTAATCCTGATTTTTTATCAGCTACTTTACTTTCTTTAACTTCCATCCAAGCTGTAAATCTTTTTTCAGCTTCTTCTTCAGTAAAAGCACCTTTAGCTACACCAGCTAGCAAGTGTTTTTTCATCATTACTCCTTTGTAAGAAAGCATTGCTCTTACTGTATCGGAAGGTTGTGCTCCTTTTAATAACCAGTTTACAGCACCATCAAAATCTAATTCGATTGTTGCAGGGTTAGTGTTAGGATTATAAACTCCTAATTTTTCAATATATCTTCCGTTTCTTGGAGCTTTTTGGTCAGCTACTACAATGTGGTAAAATGCTTGTTTTCTTCTACCGTGTCTTGCTAGTCTAATTCTTGTTGCCATTTTTCTTTTAATTTGGTTAAACCATCTCTGTGATTAATCCTCATTATTGAGGGGCTGCAAAATTAAAAATATTTTTCAATTTATAACTAATTGTTATGGGATTTATTTTTGTGTAATTTTTCAAGATGTAGAAAACAGCTTTTTATGATAAATTATGTTTATTTTTGCCGTCCGAAAATTAAAATTTGAATGAAGATGAGTACAAAAGTGAAAACAGCAAATAAGAAGATGTCAAAGGACGATTTTAAAGCAACTATTTTAGAGGATTATAGGTTAGCTGCTGAGGTAAGAGAATCAGGAGCGCAAGGTAGGAGAGATGTGCTTTCAGGAAAAGGAAGTTTTGGAATTTTTGGTGATGGAAAAGAATTAGCTCAGATTGCATTGGCTAAAGTATTCAGGCATGGTGATTTTCGTGCGGGATATTATAGAGACCAGGCATTAATGACGGCTTTAGGTCAATATTCTCCAAAACATATGTTCTCAGCATTATATGGTGATCCAGAATTAGAAAGAGAACCATCTTCAGGTTCAAGACAAATGATGAATCATTTTGGAACTCGCTTTTTAAACCATGATGGAAGTTGGAGAAACTTGATGGAACAAAATAATTCTACTTCCGATATGGCTTGTTTGGCTTCTCAGTTTCCAAGATTAGTTGGTTTGGCACAAGCATCACAAGTGTATAGAGATAATCCTGAATTGGCTAAAAGTAAGCCAGAATTTACCAATGGAGGTTCTGAGATTGCATTTGCAACAATTGGAAATTCTTCTTGTGCTGAAGGTCATTTTTGGGAAGCAGTAAATGCAATTGGAGTATTACAAGTTCCTGCTATTATTTCTGTTTGGGATGATGGTTACGGAATTTCAGTTGCTAATGATATTCAGATGACTAAGTCAGATGTTTCGGAAGTATTGAAAGGTTTCCAGATGGATGAAAAAGGAGCTGGTTATGATATTGTAAAAGTAAAAGCTTGGGATTATCCTGCATTAATTGCAGCTTACGAAAAAGCAGAGAAGTTAGCGAGAGAAAATCACATCCCTTCTATTATCCATGTTGTGGAAATGACACAGCCTACAGGGCATTCTACTTCAGGTTCACACGCAAGGTATAAGAGTAAAGAAAGATTGCAGTGGGAAGTTGATTTTGATTGTAATAAGAAATTTAAGGAGTGGATTGTAGAAAATGAAATTGCTACTCAAGATGAATTATCTGCTATTGATAAAGAAACTGAAAAATTTGTAAAAGAGCAGAAAAAAGAAGCTTGGACAGAATATCAAGCGCCTATTAAAGTTGAATTGAAAGAGGTTATTTCTATTTTTAATTCTATTGCGGCTCAAGTAAATATTCCTGAAATTGCGGATTGGATTAAAGATTTAAATCAGTCTGCAATGTTTGGTGTTTTTAGAAGAGATTACTTAAGTAAAGCAAGAATCCTTTTAAGCATGATTGTAAGTGAAAATATTCCTGAAAAAGCTACTTTGCGTAATTTCATTAACAGAATTAATTCTGAAAATTACGATAGATACAATACTAAACTATATAATGAAACTTCAACTTCAGCACTTAAAGTTGCAGAGGTAAAGCCTACTTATGATTCAAATTCGGAAGAGGTAGATGCAAGAATTATTTTAAGAGATAACTTCCATCATATGTTTGATGCAATACCAGAGGCAATGATTTTTGGTGAAGATGTAGGAAAAATTGGTGGCGTAAATCAAGGTGTGGAAGGATTGCAAGATAAGTTTGGTGAAAGTAGAGTTGCGGATACTGGAATTAGAGAGGCAACTATTATTGGTCAGGGAATCGGACTTTCGTTAAGAGGATTAAAACCAATTGCAGAAATGCAATATTTAGATTATGTGATTTATGGTTTCCAACCTATGGTGGATGATATTGCATCATTACATTATAGAACCCATGGTGGACAAATTACGCCTTTAATCATCCGTACCAGAGGACACAGACTAGAAGGAATTTGGCATTCAGGATCTCCTATGGGAATGTTGTTGAATGGGATGAGAGGAATGTACTTATGTGTACCAAGAGATATGACAAGAGCTGCAGGATTCTACAATACTTTAATGCAATCGAATGATCCTGGAATGGTTATTGAGTGTTTGAATGGGTACAGAATTAAAGAAAAATTACCAAACAATATTGGTGAATTCAGAGTTCCTTTAGGGAAAGTGGAAACAACAAGAGAAGGAAATGATATTACTTTGGTTTCTTACGGAAGTACTTGGAGAGTAGTGATGGATGCAGCTGAGCAATTAGAAAGAGCAGGAATCTCTTGTGAGGTGATTGATACGCAAACTTTAGTTCCGTTTGACTTAAGTCATGATATTGTAGAAAGTGTAAAGAAAACTAATCGATTATTAGTAATTGATGAGGATGTTCCTGGAGGTGGTTCGGCTTATATCTTACAGAAAATTGTAGAAGAACAAGATGCGTATAATTTCTTGGATTCTGAACCTCAAACTTTAGCCGCTAAAGCACATAGACCTCCTTATGGTAAGGATGGTGATTACTTTACAAAACCTTCTGCAGAAGATATTTTTGAAAAAGTTTATGCAATGATGGGGGAAGTAAATCCTACTAAATTTCCATCTTTATACTAAATGAAAAGAACTACTGAATCCGATTCTAATTATGATGCTTTAGAGCAAATGAGCACTGCTGATTTACTCAAAAACATTAATAGAGAAGATAAAACAGTAGCCCTTTCAGTAGAGGAGCAAATTACTCAAATAGAAAACTTAATTAATGCAATCGTTCCCAAAATGAAAAAAGGGGGACGATTGTTTTATTTAGGTGCAGGTACTTCTGGTAGATTAGGAGTTGTTGATGCCTCAGAATGCCCACCCACTTTTGGGGTAGACCATGCTTTGGTAATAGGAATTATAGCAGGAGGGGACAAGGCAATGCGAAAAGCAGTGGAGTTTGCAGAAGACAATACTATCTTAGCTTGGGAGGATTTACAATCATATAATATAAATAAGAATGATGTAGTAGTAGGAATTGCTGCTTCTGGTACAACTCCTTATGTGATTGCTGCACTTAAAAAATGCCAAGAAGAAAATATAACTACAGCTTGTATTGTTTGTAATGCATCCAGTCCTGTATCTGAAGTTTCGGACTACC
>JBLGCF010000056.1:0-7780 GCA_047617145.1 Thalassomonas sp.
TTTCCAAACCTGCATAAGCTAAAGATTGAAATCCAAAAGCAGTTTTATAAAAATGTGCTGCTTGCTTGGCATTTCCAACATAGAATTCTACATAATCAGTTCCTAAAAGTGGTAAAAAATCCTGTGCATCTGGGAATATTTTATCCAAGGAATAAGTCGTATTATTTATCTTTGTTAAGTCTTCTCTCATCTTTTAATATTTATTTTTCAAGCCATGATTGATGGTAAACTCCATCCGAAAGTTCAATAGCTGCTTTTGTTAATTTTAGTGGGGCAAAAGTATCTACCATTACTGCCAATTCATCCGTTTCCGTTTGTCCGATACTTCTTTCTGCCGCACCAGGATGTGGTCCGTGAGGAATTCCTGCAGGATGTAAGGAAATATATCCTTCATCTACATGATTTCTACTCATAAAATCACCAGCTACATAATACAACACTTCATCCGAATCGATATTAGAATGATTGTAAGGTGCTGGGATTGATTCTGGATGATAATCGTACATTCTTGGGCAGAACGAACAAATTACAAATCTGCTTGTTTCAAAAGTTTGGTGTACTGGTGGCGGCTGATGAATTCTTCCGGTTATTGGCTCAAAATCATGTATTGAAAATGCATAAGGAAAATTGTAACCATCCCAACCGGCTACATCAAAAGGGTGTGATGCATAAGTATACTCATGAATCATTTGTTCCTTTTTTATTTTGATAACGAAATCGCCTTGCTCATCATGTGTTTCCAACTCTTCTGGCACTCTTATATCACGCTCGCAATAAGGAGAATTCTCTAACATTTGCCCGAAATGATTACGGTACCTTTTTGGAGTATAAACTGGGGTGTACGATTCCACAATAAACAATCTGTTATTTGGCGTATCGAATCTCATTGTATAAATCATTCCTCTAGGAATTACTAAATAATCGCCTTCCTTAAACTTAATATTTCCTACAAAAGTTCGTAAAGTTCCTGTCCCTTTATGAACAAAAATTACCTCATCACCATCTGTATTTTTATAAAAATAATCTTCTTCCAGATTAGTTGGAGCAGAAAGTAAGATATTCAAATCATTATTCAACATAATGGAAATTCTACTCTCTAAATGATCAGCAACTTTTGGTGCCTCAAACCCATTTAACATATAGGATTTCATGTTTTTATCTACCGCAATTTCTGCAGCGACTGAATATCCTTCCTTTATGTCTTTAACTTGAGTTGGCCTATGCAAATGATATAACAAAGATGACATTCCATCAAAGCCTATCGTCCCAAACAATTCTTCATAATGGATGTTTCCATCCTCTTTTCGGAAGGTAGTATGCCTTTTATGAGGCATTTTTCCTAATTTATGATATCTTGGCATACTGTTATTTTTATGCAAATATAGTACTTAAAACATAAACAAAGTATGATTTTTATCTTCCCTAACATAAAAATGATAATTTTGCCTTACAATGAAACTCCTTACTTATAAAATAAATGATTCTGACTCTCCACAAATAGGAGTTTTGCAAAATCAATGCGTGTACAACCTGAATAAATGTTTTGGAAATATCTCCTTAATTGATTTAATTCAGCTAGAAAAGTACCAAGACAAAGTAGCTGCTTTTATTTGTAATGAGGATTGTGCAAAACATGATATTGAAGATTTAACAGTTTTGCCAACTATCCCAAAACCAACATCATTTCGTGATGCTTATGCTTTTAGACAACATGTCGCTACATCCAGAAAAAATAGAGGTGTAGATATGATTCCTGAGTTTGATGAATTCCCAGTATTTTATTTTTCGAACCACAATGCTATGTTTGGTGATGGTGGGAAAATAGAACTCATGCCCGACCATTTTCACAGATTAGATTACGAACTAGAATTCGCAATAGTAATTGGGAAAGGGGGTAAGAACATCTTATCCAAAGATGCGGACAAACACATTGCTGGTTTCTGTATTTTGAATGACATAAGCGCCAGAAGATTGCAAATGGAAGAAATGAAACTGAATTTAGGCCCAGTAAAAGGAAAAGATTTTGCCAATGTTATTGGCCCTTACTTAGTAACTCCTGATGAATTAGAAAGTAAAAGCATTGACACTCCTTTTGGGAAAAAATACGATTTACAAATGAAATGTTATGTAAATGGCGAATTGCTTTCAGCAGGAAATGCAAAAGATATGAATTGGACTTTTGCTGAAATTATTGAAAGAGCCTCTTATGGTACAGAGCTTTTTCCAGGAGATATCATTGGCTCAGGCACAGTGGGGACAGGATGTTTATTAGAATTAAACGGAACAGGGAAAAGAGCAAATACTGATTACATAGAAAGGTGGATACAAGAAAATGATGAGATAGAAATGCAGATTGAAGGACTAGGTAAAATCACCAATAAAATAGTGAAATCAGACAGTAACCATTCCTTACTAAAACTTAAAAAATGATTAAAACAATAGATCTAAAATCAGGAGAAACAGCAGGATTATACCAGTATTTATCAGCTGCCGTTACACCTAGACCTATCGCTTTTGTCAGCACGATTGATGTGGAAGGAAATAAAAATTTAAGTCCTTTTTCATTCTTTAATGTGTTTTCTGTAAATCCTCCTATATTGGTTTTTTCTCCCGTGAGAAGAGTAAGAAACAACACAAGCAAACATACCTTGGACAATGTTCATGAAGTAAAAGAATGTGTCATTTCCTTAGTTACAGAAGAAATTGCTCAACAAGTTTCTTTAGCATCTTGTGATTTTGATGCCGAAACAAATGAATTTGAAAAAGCAGGATTTACTGAAGTTAGATCTGATTTAGTCACTCCATCAAGAATCAAAGAATCACCAATAAATTTTGAATGTAAAGTAAATGAAGTGATTACTTTAGGAGAAGAAGGTGGAGCAGGAAGCTTGGTACTTTGTCAAATCCTAAAAATGCATATTGACACTGAAGTATTAGATGAAAATAATGCAATTGATCCTTTCAAACTAAATATTGTAAGTCGACTAGGAGCTAACTGGTACGGAAAAACTACTAAAGAATCTCTTTATGAAATTGTAAAACCAATTTCCAGAATGGGAATGGGAATTGATAAATTACCAGAAGAAATCAGAACTTCAGAAATTTTAACTGGAAACGAATTAGCAATTTTAGCTTCAGCAGAAAATATTCCTACAAAAAAAGAGTTTAGCTTAGCAGAGGAAAAAAGTACAGCAGAAAAACATATCTTAGCAAAAGAATTATTAAGCCAAGGAAAGGCAGAAGATGCTTGGCAATTATTATTATAAACAACTAAAAAACAAAAAATTATGTCATTTGAATTACCAAAATTACCTTACACTTATGATTCGTTAGCACCACATATTGATGCTAGAACTATGGAGATTCACCATAGTAAACACCATAATGGATATACAAACAACTTAAATAACGCTATTGAAGGAACTGATTTAGCAGGAAAATCTATTGAAGAAATTTGTGCTACTCCAGGATTATCTGCTGGAGCAAGAAACAATGGAGGCGGATATTTTAATCACAATATGTTCTGGACATCAATGAGCCCAAACGGTGGAGGAGAACCAACTGGAGCAATTGCTGGAGCAATCAATGATACATTTGGCTCATTTGAAGAATTCAAAAATACTTTCTCGACAGCAGCAGGGACAAGATTTGGCTCTGGGTGGGCATGGTTAGGAGTAAAGGATGGAAAACTAAAAGTTTCGTCTACTGCAAACCAAGACAATCCTTTAATGGATGACCAATGTGGTTGTACTCCTGTTTTATGTTTGGATGTTTGGGAGCATGCTTACTACTTAAATTACCAAAACAGACGCCCTGATTATATCAATGCATTTTTTAATGTAATCAACTGGGAGGAAGTTAATAAGAGATATCAGGCCGCTTTATAATATTTTTATAAATTTGCCCCACTAAAATTTAATTACACTAAAATTTAAACAAAAATGAAAAACAAATTTGCCTTAATCGCCCTTTTAGGATTATTCCTTGCTGGGACTTACACAGTTTACGCACAAGATACTGCTGATACTCTTGGGACTGAAGAAGTAGTTGATACAGCTGTTGCAGTTGAAGAAGCTCCTGCTGAAGTGGAAGAAGTAGCAACTGAAGAAGTAGTTGAAGAATCTGCATCTTTTCACCAAGTTATCAAACAAAAATTTATTCAAGGAGGGCCTGGATTTATGGGGATTGTATTGTTATGTTTAATCTTAGGGTTAGCGTTAGCAATTGAAAGAATCATCTATTTAAACATGGCAACTACTGATACTGACAAATTGTTAAGTGATGTTGAAGGTGCTTTAAAATCAGGAGGAGTTGATGCTGCACAAGAGGTTTGTAGAAATACAAAAGGACCTGTTGCTTCTATTTTCTATCAAGGTTTAGAGCGCTCTAATGAAGGAGTTGACATGGTTGAAAAATCAATTGTTGCTTATGGTTCAGTTCAAATGGGATTATTAGAAAAAGGATTATCATGGATTTCATTATTTATTGCTCTTGCTCCTATGCTTGGGTTTATGGGTACAGTAATTGGTATGATTGGAGCATTTGATGCTATTGAAGCTGCAGGAGATATTTCTCCATCATTAGTAGCTGGTGGTATTAAGGTTGCACTTTTAACAACAGTATTCGGGCTTATTGTAGCAATGATCCTACAGATTTTTTATAATTACTTAATTGCAAAAGTAGATTCAATTGTTAATTCAATGGAAGATGCTTCCATCTCTTTAATTGACTTATTGGTTAAAAACAAATAATCATGGAGAGTTTAATTAATATAGGAATCATATTAACCTACCTGATGGTTGCTTTTGCAGCCTTGGCAGCTATTGGTTTTGGTATCAAACAAATGATGCAGAAAACAAATAATGCTAAAAAGACATTATATTCTATAGGAGGACTTTTAGCTATCATTCTTCTGTCTTACCTTATGGCTTCTGATGAGGTTTTAGGATTCATAACTGTAGACGAATATAGTGTCCCTGAAGTCAAGAATGAAATTACTGTTTCAACAGTCAAGAATGTTGGAATGGGATTAACAACATTCTACCTACTTGCAATTGGTGCAATTGGGGCTGTATTGTATGCTGAATTATCAAAAGCATTTGCTAAATAATGGCTAGTTCAAGAAGAGGGTTACCCGAAATTAATGCAGGATCAATGGCAGATATTGCCTTCTTGCTGCTTATCTTTTTCTTAGTAACTACTACTATGGATGTGGATACGGGTATTGCCCGTAAACTACCGCCAATGCCTGAAGAAGAATTACAAGAGGATGATTCTCAAATTCATGCTAAGAATATCTATGTTGTATTGATTAATGCTAACAATCAATTATTGGTTGAAGGTGAGCTAATGGATATTTCACAACTAAGAGATGGTGCTAAGGACTTTATTGATAATAACGGGACAAACCCTAATTCATCAGAAAATCCTGAAAAAGCAATTATCTCTTTACAGAATGATAGAGGAACTGAGTACATGACTTATATTCGTGTGCAAAATGAACTTGCTGCAGCTTATAATGAGTTAAGAAACAAAGCAGCTTTGAATAAATTTGGCGAGCGTTATGCTGATTTGAACAAGACACAAAAGAAAGAAATCAGAAAAATGTACCCTCAGAAAATATCTGAAGCGGAGCCAAAGAATATTGGAGGAGATTCATAATGAGTAAATTCAGAAAAGGAGGAAAAAAAGGCATGCCAGCTATATCAACTGCATCCCTACCAGATATTGTATTTATGTTACTTTTCTTTTTTATGGTAACGACAGTAATGCGTGAAACAACTTTATTCGTAAGTGTTGTAACACCAAAAGCTACCGAGATAAAAAAGATGGAAAAGAAATCATTAGTGAGCTATATTTATATTGGTTCACCAATTAAAAGAATGCAGGCTTCTTATGGTAGTGCTGCTCGTATTCAATTGAATGATGCTTTTGCTGAAGTAGGTGAAATACAAGAATTTATTGCAACTGAGCGTGAAGCTAGAGATGAAAAAGAAATCCCTTACATGACCACATCTATCAAAGCAGATGAGACTGTAAAAATGGGGATTATCTCTGATGTAAAGCAGGAACTTAGAAAAGCAAATGCACTTAAAATTAATTACTCTACCCGAAAAGGAGATTATTAATAACTAGATTTTATACTATTTAAAAGGGCTGATAAAATATCAGCCCTTTTTTATGCTCAAATTTTTCTGAAGAAGGATAATTAACAATCCTACTGCCATGAAGCTAAAGAAAGCTTCTTGCCAAGTTGCTGTATTTTCAGTAAGGTAGGCATAGTCCAAAAGTGCAGGGTAAGTAAAAGATATAGCCATAGCATTATTGATAAAATGAGCAATGATAGGTAGCCATAGCGAGCCGCTCCAATAAAATAAGTAGCCTAACACTACACCTAATGCAAGCCTTGGTAAAAACCCTTGAAACTGCATATGGATTGCACTAAACAAAAGAGCGGTAACAATGATTGCAACATGAGGTTTTCCGAACCACTTAGTAAAAGTCTGTTGCAGGTATCCCCTAAATAATAACTCCTCCCCAATTGCAGGAATAATAGCCAATACTAAAAGGTTAAAACTTAAGTCACCAAGAGAATCCATTCTCAAGAAATACTTGGTTAATTGCTCCGCTTTTTCATCATATAACAATAACCAATCTGGAAGATTAAGACTCATATTCCATTCATACAAAAAAGCGATAAAAGGATTAATCAAAAACATGATAGCAATAGCCAACAACAAAGTCTGTCTATCAAAAGAGCACTGTAATTTCAAATCAAAATCACATATGTACGCATACGTTAAAGTAGGAACTACAAATAAACCAACCATAGTTAGGAGCTGAATAAACTTCAGTGCATCAATTACGATTTGGCTAGGAAATTGCATGCTATTTACAGCATTTAATTCCACATTAGTAAATAAAAGAATAAGCCCTTGTGCTAGCAAAGTGTGCAGTATAACTGACACAAACATCAGTAAAAACAACATTCCTAATTTGGCAGTTGATGACTTGTCTTTAAATATCCCTTTTAATCTCATTATTGTGTATTTTTGCAAAATATGGGCGTAAAGATAGGAAATATTGATGTAGGGGAATTCCCTTTATTACTAGCACCAATGGAGGATGTTAGTGATCCTCCGTTTCGTGCTTTATGCAAGCAAAATGGTGCAGATGTAATGTACACGGAATTTATATCATCAGAAGGTTTAATTCGTGATGCGGATAAGAGTGTAATGAAGTTAGACATCTATGATTTTGAACGCCCAATTGGAATACAAATTTTTGGTTATGACATTGAATCCATGCGACAAGCCACTGAAATATGTGCAGCCGCAAAACCTGAATTTATCGATATCAACTTTGGTTGCCCAGTTAAAAAAGTTGCCAAAAAAGGAGCTGGAGCAGGAATACTACTCGACATCCCTAAGATGGTTGCCATGACCAAAGAAATTGTAAACGCAACTGACTTACCCGTTACCGTGAAGACACGCTTAGGGTGGGACGAAAACACGCAATACATAGTTGAAGTTGCCGAGAGGCTGCAAGATGTGGGGATACAAGCCCTTTCCATTCATGGGCGTACCCGAAAACAAATGTATAAAGGAGATGCCGATTGGACTTTAATTGGAGATGTGAAAAATAATCCTAGAATGCACATTCCTATCTTTGGAAATGGAGATGTAAATACTCCTGAAAAAGTAGCTGAAGTGAAAGATAAATATGGAGTTGATGGCGTAATGATTGGGCGTGCATCCATTGGTTACCCTTGGATATTTAA
>JBLGCF010000057.1:0-7420 GCA_047617145.1 Thalassomonas sp.
ATTGTAATTCATCAATAAATTCTTGGATATCACCACCCATAACATTTTGCAAATTATATTTAGTAAGCCCAATTCTATGCTCAGTAACTCGCCCTTGCGGGTAATTATAGGTTCTAATTTTTGCTGATCTATCGCCTGAAGAAACCATAGTTTTTCTATGTTTTGCATCTTCCTCCAATTTTTTCTGCAATTCAATTTCATAAATACGAGAACGCAATACCTTCAATGCTTTATCGTAATTTTTAAGTTGCGATTTCTGATCTTGACATTGTGCAACAACTCCAGTTGGAATATGTGTTAAACGAACTGCCGAATAAGTAGTATTTACCGACTGCCCACCAGGACCAGAAGAACAATAAGTATCTTTACGGATATCAGATGGTAATAATTCAATATCAAATTCCTCAGCCTCAGGCAACACAATAACAGTAGCTGCTGAAGTATGAACTCTACCTTGCGTTTCTGTTTTCGGAACTCTTTGCACCCTATGAACACCAGACTCAAACTTTAACTGACCATAAACATCCTCTCCTGAAATATTGACAATAATTTCTTTATACCCTCCTGAAGTTCCATCTGCCACATCAACCAATTCAGTTTTCCAACCTCTTGTTTGCGCATAAGCAGAATACATTCTGTATAAATCTCCAGCAAAAATACTTGCCTCATCTCCCCCTGCTCCTGCTCTAATTTCCATTACAGCATTTTTAGCATCAGCAGGATCTTGAGGAATTAACAATACTTTAATTTCCTCATCCATTTCACCCTTCCTTGGTAAGTTTTCATCCAAATCCATCTTTGCCATTTCCTTCATCTCAGGATCATCAGTATTAGAAATAACTTCTTTTGCTTCAGCAATATTCCCTACTAAATCCCTGTATTCTTTATATGCTTTAATGATAGGCTCTAAATCCTTATACTCCTTGCTTAATTGAATAAATACTTTCATATCACTCATAGCATCAGGAGAAGAAATTAATTTTTCTACTTCAATATACCTGTCATTAATAGCGGATAGTTTATCTAACATATTAATATATATAAGTTCCGAATTCGGAGTTAATCGTTAATTTTTTACCTTCAAACTCTTCTGTTCTACCAATAATTTGAGCATCTACATTAAAGGATTTTGAGATTACAATAATGTCTTCTGCAATTTCTTCTGGCACATACAATTCCATTCTATGCCCCATATTGAATACCTTGTACATCTCTTTCCAATCTGTATCCGATTCTTCTTGAATTAACTTAAACAATGGAGGTAATTCAAACATATTGTCTTTTATAACATGTACATTATTGACAAAGTGTAATACTTTAGTTTGAGCACCACCACTGCAATGCACCATACCATTAATCTGGGAACGATATTTATCTAAAATCTTCTTTATAATTGGAGCATAAGTCCTAGTTGGAGAAAGTACTAATTTCCCAGCATCTAAAGTTGAACCCTCAACAGCATCCGTTAATTTTTTAGTTCCCGAGTACACTAAATCCATAGGCACTGAAGGATCAAAACTTTCAGGGTATTTTTCAGCCAATACTTTTGAAAATACGTCATGACGAGCAGAAGTTAATCCATTACTTCCCATCCCACCATTATATTCCGTTTCATAACTAGCCATTCCTGAAGAAGATAAGCCAACAATAACATTACCTCCTCTTATATTAGCATTGTCAATTACATCAGTCCTTTTCATACGAGCAACTACTGTAGAATCTACAATAATTGTACGCACTAAATCACCAACATCAGCAGTTTCACCTCCTGTAGAAATAATATTTACACCAAATTTTTTATATTCAGCCAATAGCTCTTCTGTTCCATTAATGATTTCAGAGAGCACATCCCCATTTATTAAGGATTTATTACGACCAATAGTTGAAGAAAGCATGATATTATCAACTGAACCTACACATAATAAATCATCAATATTCATAATTAAAGCATCCTGCGCAATACCTTTCCAAACCTTAATATCTTCGGTTTCTTTCCAATACATATAAGCTAATGATGATTTTGTGCCTGCACCATCAGCATGCATTATCAAGCAATAGTCTTTATCCCCACTCAAATAATCAGGAACAATTTTACAAAATGCGGAAGGAAACAATCCTTTATCTACATTTTTAATTGCATTATGCACATCCTCCTTGTCTGCAGAAACACCTCTTTGATTGTATCTATCTGTTGCCATAATTGTAAAAAAAAGCATCCTAATTATTAGGACGCTTTTCTAGTATTTATATGTTAGTTACTTTTTTTTGCCAGTAGAAGCAGGAACATAATCCTCTCTCAACACTTTGAAAGATGTTCTTCTATTAAACTGATTTGCTTTTTCTTTATTTTTCTTAAATCTGATTTTTTTAATGTAAGACTCAGTCAACACATCACCTTCCTTAAATCTTCCATCTTTAGCTTCAATTACAAATGGTTCTTTTTCACCAATACCTTTAGCAACTAATTGTCCAGCATCAATTCCTTGACTAATTAAATAAGCCACACAAGCATCAGCTCTTTGTTGCGATAGTTTATTATTCTGAACATTAGAACCTACATAATCCGTATGTGATTTTAACTCAATTACAACATTAAGGTTATCTTTTAATGTTTCGGCTAAAAGATCTAAATCAGCAATGGATTGTGGCCTTAAATCATATTTATTAAAGTCATATTCAATTCTAGGTAAGATAACTTCTTTCTTAACAGGATCAACTGATAAATCAACAACAAATACTTTGTTATTTTCAATACCCACTGTAGTTTCGTTTACTGATTTATTCAAGTACCCTTCAGTATTCACTACAATTTCATAAGAAGTTAAAGGTTTTAAAATAAACTCATAAGTTCCTGTATTGTCTGTTTCCACTTCATTAGCTGTACCATCATTTCCAATCAACTGAACTTTAATTCCAGTCATTATAGCTCCTGTTTTAGAGTCAGTAACAATTCCTTTTAAAGCTAATTGCAATGGTGGTAATTCAAATTGATAAATATCATCACCACCCTTCCCTCCATCTCTGCTTGAGGTTAAATACCCTCTCTCTCCATCTTTTTCAATAATCATACTGAAATCATCAGCTGAAGAATTAACAGGAGATTTTAAATTAACAGGTAATTTATAAGCCCCATTCGCATCCTGTGAAGTTTTGTAAATATCCAAACCACCCATACCAACATGTCCGTTAGATGAAAAATAAATTGTTCCATCCGTATGTAAGAAAGGGAACATTTCATCACCAGGAGTATTTACCATAGGACCTAAATTCACAGGGTCACTCCAAGTATTTCTTTTCCCTTTCACTGAAATCCATAAATCCTTCCCTCCATAACCACCCGACAAATCAGATGAGAAAATCAAAATTGTTTCATCTTCACTTAAAGCAGGATGTCCAATAGATGTATTGCTATCCACTTTTATTTGCAATAATTGTAGTGCTCCCCACAATTTACCTTTACGCTTTGATACATAAATTCCACAGCCCAATGCTTTTTTCTTTTCTACCTTACATTGTGTTAAGTACATAACTGTACCTCTTTTATTCAAAGCAACCGACCCTTCATTTCCAGTTGTATTTATTGGCTCAGCAACTACAACTGGCACACTCCACTTTCCTTTTTTATTGATTTTCGTAAAATACACATCCGAAAAAGGCTCACCAGTTCTATCATCAACCTTGTCCGTAAGACCTCCTTTTCTAGAAGATGTAAAATACATTTCAGTATATTCACCATTTCCAAAAGCAGGAGAATAATCACTATTTCTTGAATTCACTAAAGGCATTAACTCCACTTTATATCTTGTCGGTAAATCCTTCCACTTCATTGCAAAGTCACATGATTTTAAACCCATTTCACCATTAACATCCATTGGGTTCATTTCTAAATACTTTGTGTATTGAATTTTTGCTTCAACCAAATCATCTTGCATTCTTAACACATCAGCATATCTCAAATACACAACAACATCAGGATATTTTGCTTTTATAGCTCTCTTGTAGTAACTCTCAGCTCTTTTTATATTACCTGACATGCGGTAACATTCCGCTTGCTTAAATATAATTTCGGCTTTTACAGCTCTAATCTTAGTTTTCTGATAAGCTTTTTTGTATAATTCGGCTGCTTTTACATACTGCTCAAGGCTAAAAGCCTTATCAGCTTTTATCATCTTTCTACTCTTTTTTTGAGCATAAACTTCTGTCTGTGCTAGAGAGAACAGAAAAACAAATATCGCAAGTAAGCGTAAAATTCTTTTCATTTTATTGTGTTTAAAATTCCTGCTAAAATAAGGAATAATTTATAAAGTTTTTAAGAACAGAAACTTAGGGTTATCATCAACCCATTGTTAATAGACTAAACTTTAGCCGTTTTAACTGTTTTTACAATTCTTCCTGCAATTTTATAAGGATCTCCATTAGATGCTGGTCTTCTATCTTCTAACCAACCTTTCCAGCCATTTTCTACAGTAATAATTGGGATTCTAATTGAAGCTCCTCTATCAGAAATACCAAAACTAAAATCATTTATAGAAGCTGTTTCGTGTAAACCTGTTAATCTTTGTTCATTATACTCACCATAAACTTCAATATGCTCCTTAGTTACAGGACGGAAAGCTTCACAAACCTTCTCATAAGTTTCCTGAGAGCCACATTCTCTCAAAGTAGTGTTAGAAAAATTAGCATGCATACCTGAACCATTCCAGTCTCCCTTAATAGGTTTAGGGTGATATTCAATGTAATAGTTATAATCTTCAGTCAATCTATCTAACAAGTAACGAGCAACCCAAAGTTCGTCTCCTGCTTTTTTAGCTCCTTTTGCAAACAATTGAAATTCCCATTGCCCACAAGCAACTTCTTGATTAATCCCTTCAAAATTAAGCCCTGCTTCAATACATAAATCAGCATGCTCTTCAACAAAATCTCTACCATGAGTGTTTTTACCACCTACTGAGCAATAATACATTCCTTGAGGACCAGGATACCCCCCTAAAGGAAAGCCTAATGGCTTTTGTGTGTCAACATCCATAATGAAATATTCTTGTTCAAAACCAAACCAGAAATCATTATCGTCATCATTAATTTGTGCTCTACCGTTAGACTCATGTGCAGAACCATCAGCATTCATCACCTCAGTCATCACTAAGAAACCATTAATTCTTGCAGGATCAGGGAAAATCGCAACTGGCTTAAGCAAACAATCAGAAGAATTACCTTCAGCTTGTTTTGTAGAACTTCCGTCAAAAGCCCAAACAGGACATTCTTCTAAAGTACCGCTAAAGTCTTCAACAACTTTTGTTTTACTTCTCATGTTTTGAGTTGGAGCATAACCGTCTAACCAGATGTATTCTAATTTAAATTTCATAATTTTAATTTATGTGTATAGGATTAATGATGTGGCAAATATAATTTAATTAAAAGAAAAAAATACAATTTAATCACCCCCATGCTGATTAGATTTATCAACAGATTATTAAGAGGTAAAACAAGAAGAAAAAGACTTAATAAATTGAAAAATAAAGGTAAGAAATATAAACTAACAGCAACAAAGCCCCCTCAGTACGAGATATTTCTCTTTTAGAAAAAGCATAGATAAATAAACCTAAAATAAAGGTGATAATTATCATATAAACATAATCGAATGAAAGAATTGCAGTGTCAATAATTGATATTTCTTTTACACTTGCAACAACACCCAATACAGCCAAGATATTAAAAATATTTGACCCTATTAAATTCCCTATCGCCAAATTATCTTCCTTTTTAAGTGCCGCAACAATTGAAGTTGCCAACTCAGGAATACTTGTGCCAATAGCCACAACTGTAACCGCAATAACACGTTCAGAAATCTCAAATTTCTTTGCAATTGCAATAGTACCATCCACCAAATAATCGGCACCAAACTTCAACAAGAATACGCCAACCACTAAATAGGCAATACTTTTATACAAAGGATCATGTGAAGCTTCCTCAAGCAATTCATCTTCATCAGATTTCAAATTATCTTTCCTTGATTTTCGAATTAAAGTCCAAGCAAACACCACTAACAAAAAGATAAATAAAAACCCAACTTCTTGCGGAATACCATTAAAAAAATACATTACCCCACCAAAAAGCAGAGAAGCAAGTAATAATACAGGATAATTTAAAGTAATGGTTTGTTCGGAAATTTGCACCCTAAAAATAAGTGCTGTAACCCCAAGAACCAAAGTAATATTAGCAATATTGGAACCAATAACATTACCAAAAGCAATGTCATTACTCCCATTCAAAACAGCTTGCAAACTCACAAATAATTCAGGTGCTGAAGTGGCAAAAGAAACGACTGTCATTCCCACAACTAAAGTAGAAATACGCATTTTAAGGGCCAAAGCGACTGAACCCCTAACCAATAATTCCCCTCCCAAAAAGAGCAGCACTAAAGCTAGCAATAAAGCAATAGTTGAACTCATTATTTAGTTATATCAAAATCATCTTTAATACTAGTCGCACTTTCACGAATTTCTTTTTTAATGTCATTAGATGCGTCTTTTACTTCACGCATTGCCTTACCTAAACCCTTTGCTAGTTCTGGTATCTTTTTTGAACCAAAAAACATGACTATAAACAATAGCACAACAATAATTTCAGGACCTCCTATAAATAATAACATATCGCAAAAATAAAAAAGCCCTCTCAAAGAAAGGGCTTTTTAAATAAAATTATAAACTAATTATTTTCTTTTAACTTTTTCTTCTTTCTTTTTGATTGTATCCAACATAATTGGAGAGGCTACAAATAAGGAAGAGTAAGTACCAACAACAACACCCACCATTAAAGCAAACATAAATCCTCTAATCACCTCACCTCCAAAAATAAAGATAATTAACAAAACACAGAAAGTAGTTAAAGAAGTATTGATTGTTCTACTTAAAGTACTGTTCAAAGCACCATTCATCAATTCATGTACTCCTTTCTTTTTATTGTCGTTCATGTACTCTCTTACACGGTCAAACACAACAACAGTATCATTTAGTGAGTACCCTATAATAGTAAGAATAGCAGCAATGAATGCTTGATCGATTTCTAAAGAGAAAGGTAAAATTCCGTAAAAGATAGAGAAGATTGAAAGTACAATTAATACATCATGGAATACTGCAACAACAGCACCCAAACTAAATTGCCATTTTCTAAACCTAACTAAAATATACAAAAAGATTACTAATAATGAAAAGAATACTGACCATACAGCCGCATCCTTAATATCATCAGCAATAGTAGGGCCTACTTTTTGTGAACTCATTATTTCATATTCCAAACCAGTAGTTGACAACCCTTCAGATAATTTTGATTCAACAATTTCATCAGTAGTAATTTCATTACTCTCAATCATAAATGAAGTTGTAACTTTTACCTGATTATCATCACCAAAAGTTTTAACTTG
>JBLGCF010000058.1:0-7382 GCA_047617145.1 Thalassomonas sp.
CCTGAAACATCTACCAAAACATTATTCCAAATATAAGAATCACAAACCAAAACAGAAGTAGTATCATATGATGCAGTTGAATTCCTAATAGTAAGAGCTAAAACAACATTACTGTCACACCCATCTACAGTTGTCAGGACATTAGTATATGAACCTGTAACAGTTCTGTTTGTATCCCCAAATAAGTAAGAATCACAAACATCTACAGTATCATATGTTGTAACGCTGTAATAACATGATGTACCATTTACTGTATCAATTGAGTATGTAGTTGAAAAATAACATGACAATGGATCCATACAACCAAATGCAGTATCACAATCAGTACTGTATGAAGTAATACCATCTTGAAAAAAACCTGCAGTATTAGCAGCATATGCAGTGTCAAATACAGTTATACAATATAAATCAGCATTATTATTTGTTGCGTTAAAAATTGTGAGTTGATTTCCAAAAAAGGAAATATCAATATTGCTTAATTGATTATTAGCACAATTTAAATTTGTTAAATTTATAAATGCTTCAAGACCAGTTAAATCTGATATGCCAACATTATCAATAGCTAATAAAGTTGGAAAACTTGCCGCAAATGAACTAATTGTATCATTATTCGGAATACTATCTCCATATCCAGAATTCTCACACCAAGTCTCAAAATTATCATCCGGCATATATGTTTGAGCTGAAACTGTGAATGCACCTAGAAAAAAGGCTAAAAAAAGTTTAGAAAATTTCATATTTTTTGTTTTAATTATTCTTAGATTATTAATAGCAGGAAACATACCCACTTTAAATTTTTGCAATAATACGGAAAAAATACAATATGTCAATAAGAAAGAACAAAATACTAACTCAACATTTAAAACGCTAATTAGTTAGTATTTAATACTTTAGTTAGAATAATAACTAATTTATATATCAGTGTTCTAGAAGATAAATATATTTTCCTTTTAAAATGAACTATTTTTTAAATAATTGCCAATTTAAAAAATAAAATTATCGCTTACATATTGACTTATAATCACACCACTCGCAAGCCTTCACGTCAGTTACCTGAGTAAAATCTTCATTTTTAATTTGACTTAGAATAAATTCTAATTGCTCTTCCACCTCATTCATAACAGTAACATCAATACTAATTACCTCCTTTTGTCGTGTACCTATTTTTTTACTCACTTTTAATAACCCTGATTTCAAATTCTTAAATGCAAAATTCCCAGCAACTACTTCCATACTCATGTAGTTTGGGTTCATTTTCAAATATAAATAAGCATACATCAATAATTGAAAGGCTTTTGCTTTTTTATTATTAGAAGTAAGCTCATTATATTCAGTAAACGAAACCTCCGCTTCTTCTACTTTACCCGTCTTATAATCTATAATCCTAAGGATATCTCCATCAAAATCTACTCTATCCACTTTTCCAATCAATTTAAAATTAAGCCCATCAACCATTAAGTCATGCGCCAAAACCTCCTCTTTACTGACTAACTTAATTTGCTTATTATTTGTATTTGCTTCTTTGATTAACCGTTGTTCTAGGTTTAAAAAATCCTTTGTTAATTTTTGAGCAATCTGAAGACTTAAATAATTTTTACCTTCCTGCATTCCTTGTTTAGAAAGAGCAGTAATAAAGTTATTCTCTATCTCTTTAAGAATAGAAGGGGTAATTTCCTTTATGATTTTTTCAGTAAGGACACCAATAGGGTAGTGTTTTTCCAACGCATCATGAACAGCAGTTCCCATAGTACTCGAATCAGCATATTCCTCCACCTGATCGTCCTCCCGAATTTTAGCCAAATAATGATAGTAAAAGGATAAGCTACAATTTGTATATTTATTCAAAGCTGAAGGAGAAACACCATTTGCTGCCCAACTTTTAATCTCTGCCTCTAGCCCATTATTTTTCACTACTATCTCTGATGGGTTTTTCACTTCCAAATCAGCTCCTTTATATACCAATTGTTGAATAGGAGTTGTTTTATATTCTGACAATAATTGAGTGATAAACCTACTTTTCTCTCCACTTCCAAAATCATCTGTTTCAGAATTATATACCAAAGTTACATTGTTTGCTCTTTGCAATAATCTGTAAAAATGATAGGCAAAAACAGCATCACTCTCTGCATAAGTTGGTAATTTAAAATAGCGCTTCATATCATAAGGAATAAAGGAATTAACCGACTTTCCTTTGGGTAATTTTCCTTCATTAACGCTTAGCATTATTACATTTTTAAAATCCAAAGTTCTGCTTTCCAGAATCCCCATTAACTGTACTCCTTTTAAGGGTTCCCCTTTAAATGGAATCATTTCTTTTGAAACCAATTGCTTCAATACGGTTTGCAATGTTTTTAGTTCAAAGTCAAAATCAACCTCAGCTGCTAATTTTTTAAGCATCAGTAAGCTCTTACTAAAAGTAGCCAATACTTCTGAAGCAATCGTTCCTTTTTTACCTACCAAAGGCTTACGCAACAATAGCACTAAATCATCCAAGCACTGCAAAGCCTCATCTACTGTCTCCCAAATCTTAAATAATTTTTCAACTTTTTCAGCCCCTAATAATAAGGAGTGAATATTGCCCTTACTTACAAATACTATATTATCCTTTATGATAAATTTCTTTAACGCAAGAACCGCTTTTTCATCTGTTATTTTTGAAAAATAAGGATGTTCAACCACAGCTATTACATCTTTATAATAAAAAGCATTTCTTTTATAATTAATGGCATGGATTTGCATAGCAAAAAGCACCTCAACAAATGAAAATAAAGTTGAGTTTTTAAGTGGGCTACCCATAGTTACATTGAGTTGTTTTACTGCTGAAGGCAAGTTATTCAGCACAGGAAAAAGCAGAGCTTCATCAGCCAGAACAATTGCAGTATTACTATCTTCCAAGTCAGCTATACTAAAACCTTTAATTACCTCAGCAACCACCTTAGCTTGTGCCGTATTTTTAGGACAAGCTATTGCTTGAAACTTTTCTTTTTCAACCCCATAATAATCTCCAACTCCTTTAAAATCAATTTCTGACCACTTTGCTCTCTGCTCTCTTAAAAAACCTCCTGCTTCATGCATGGGATTGTCATAATAGAATTTATCAGCATCCCAAAACACACGAGCAATATCTTCTTTTTTCAAGAAATCAACTATCTCTTGTTCCGATTTTGTAAGTGCATTTAACCCTACAAACCAAACCTTTTTCCAACTTATATCTCTTTTTGCAATTTGCTCGGCAGCCATTCTATAGGCCAAGCCTTGGTAAGCCAAATTTTCACTCAATAATGACTCTCTAAAAGAAGTATACCAATTACGCATCCCTTCAAAGAAGTTACTATAGTCCGTTTGCATAGGGGTTAAATCAGTATTTGCAAAACTCCAATCCTCCACACTCCAACCTTCCAGTTCTTTTACATTTTTTAGGTTAGTATAAATTGCTTTTGCATCAATAATATTCCTATCAATTTCATTAAAATCGTGTAACAATACATTACTCCAATTCAAAAAATCATCAAAGGAATCTACTTTTTGAGGAGGATGTTGCAAGTACGCTTTATACAACCGAAACTGCAAACTCATATTATCCAATACTTGTAAACCTGAAAGCTGTTCTGCAAACTCCTCAATAGCATAAAACTCTGGCAGAAAAATTGGTTTATTAATCCTTTGTGTGAGATAATGTTTTAAGAAAACTACTGCTCTTTTTGAAGGCAATACTACCGCCACTCCCTCCATACTTTCAGGAAATCTCTCAAGTAACCTATCTGCAATTTTAGCTAAGAATGGCATCATACTTTCTTAATTTTTTTATCATTATTTGTATAAATCAAAACCTTCTCAATATTCGTTTTCCCCATCTCTAAAAGAGCATCAGCATAATTAGTTATTTGTTGGATATGACTTGCTTTCTCCTCCCCAGTTTTGTAATCAATTACAATTACTTTATCGGAAGTAGTGCTAAACAATAAGCGATCAGGAATATAAGTATTCCCTGAGGGCATAAGGATTTCCTTTTCGGTTTTTACTTGCCATTTATCAGCAAAATAATCAATCATCTCAGGGTCAGAAAGCAATTCATCAACTGTGACTTTTAATTTTTCATAATCTGCTTTTGTGCATTTTCCTGTACTGTATAAAGCCTCTATTACTTCCTCCTTTTGGTCTATATAATGGATACCTTCCAATGCTAAATGCAATAATTTACCCCAATCCTTTTTAGCATTTTGAGTTTCTACATCCCAAATTTCTTCAGCAGAATGTTTTAAAGAAATCACTTCCCGCCAATCTAATTTTTTAGCATTCTTAACTTTAAAATCAGCAATCAATTTAGGTTTTTCGCTATGATTAGCATTAGCATCACCAATTATCAAAGGGTATTGCTCAGCATACATACACAACATGGAATTAAGATTTCCATTGGTATAGAAATTCTCATTTAGCTTATCAGGAATTGCTTTTGCAAAAACATACAACCGCTCCTTAGGACGCGTCATTGCTACATATAATTTATTCAAATTATCCAAAAAAGAAAGGTCCTTTTCTTTTCTGTACTCCTTCTTAAAATACGAATAATCTAAGTTTTTACCACTAGAAATTAATGCTGCAGGTAATTGTTTACTAAACTCTGCTGAGGTATCTACCCACATCTCTTTTGTCTTTCTGCCACCATCCCAATTAAAAGGTATCATTACTACATTAAAAGCCAAACCTTTCGACTTATGAATTGTCATAACCTGAACAGCATCTGCCGATTCAGGAACTACAATTGCCTCTTTATTTTCCCTATCCTCCCACCAAAGTAAAAATTCAGAAAGACTACTCCCCTTCTTTTCAGAATAAGCAAGGACTACATCTAAAAAGAATTGCAAGTAAACATCTTCCTTTAAATTAAGTAACCTAATGAGTTGTTCCACCATTTCATAAAGTGGCTCTTCCAATAATTTACTAGCAGTAATGAATATATTCGCGCTTTTCAATAAGGAATCAAAACCTTTGGTTGATGTGAGGTTTATATTTAACTGATGAAAACTTTCATCTCCCAAAACAGTCGTATATAAATAATCCGCCGCAGCCGATTTTGCAATATTATTTTCAGGATTTTGGAGGATTCTTAAATTTGCCAGAACCATATTCACTTTGTCCGACTTATTGAGTAAAAGCCCTTCATTTGAAATAACAGGAATTTTAGCAAGCGATAAGCTTTCGGCCACTAATGCCACTTTTTTACCACTGGCACAAAGGATGGTTATATCTTTATAATTAAAATTATTTTCTGTTTTTAATTTTTGAATTTCAGCAATCATTTTTGCAAGAATCTGCTCTTGATAAGATTCATCTTCATTATCCTCAAAAAATTGAACATGAACATACCCCCCTTCTTTTGCATTATTACACTCTTGTTGGTGTTTATCGTATATCCCTAGTAAATTTGGAGGAAGAAGTGTTTTTGTAGTTTCAAAAAATTGATTATTAAAGGCTATAATTTCTTTTCTACTTCTAAAATTACTTACTAAATTATCTACTTTATTATGATCGTTTAATTTTCGTTCCCAATCTTTTTTGAACACTAAATCATCCCCTTTGTAAATGGTTGGCAACTGAAAAAACTGTTCTACTTCCCCTCCTCTCCATCTGTAAATAGATTGTTTACCATCTCCCACCAAAAGGCTTTTTCCGCAATCCAAGGAATCCGTAATTAAAGGTAAAATATTTTGCCATTGCAAAAGGGAGGTATCCTGAAATTCATCAATTAAATAATGATTGTATCGCTCGCCTAAACGCTCATAAATAAAAGAGGATGGTTGATTGGTAACGACATGGTGTATCTTTTTATTGAACTCTGCAATTTGCTCAACATTCTGTTCCTTTTTATAGGCTTTTACTTCTGCCATTAACTCATTGAGTATCGCAATAGAGTACATATTTTTAAGCACTGACTTTACCGACATATATTCCGTGAGCAATCCCATTAAATCCGTAAAAAATTGCTGTAAATCAAGTTTACAATCTTCTACCAATTCCTTTATCTCATCCGATTTACTCTTGGCAACCCAGTCATCATTGGCTATGTTTTTTTGTAATGTATCAGATGGAATCCACTTTTTATCATTCTCATTTCCTACATTTTTAGTGAAAAAATTATAGAAAGTTCCACTTTTAAAATGCTCCTTAGTTAGCCCTTTTGCACCAAAGTAGACACAAACCTTATCTGCCAAGTCTTCTATTTTCTGTGCACAATCCTCTTTTTGGATTTGCAAATCCTTTTTAACTTGCATACAAGCCTCAACAGTTAGCTGCTTTTCACTTATATACTGACTTACCTCTTCCTTGAATAATTGCTGAGAAAAATCTTCTAAATCACGCTCAATATTTGTGCTTTTTCCATCCTCCGCTTTTTGCATAGCAAAACCAATTAATGCTTTGGACAAAGCACCTCCACCATCCGATATTTTACCTAAAAGCAAAGCCACTACTGGCTGAATAATTTTATAATTATCCATTTCCAAATCAAAGTTGTGCGACAAGCCCAAATCATTAGCAAAAGTCCTGACAATTTTATAGGTAAATTTATCAATGGTTGAAATACCTAAATCGGCATAATGATGTAAAATATGGTTGTGTATCACTTTTGATCGCTTAAAGACAACCTCTTTTTCAAGCTTTGTTTCCTTTAATAGCCAATCCAGAATTCCATCTTTATCTTGCTCTAACGACAATACCTCAAAGTATTCCAGCACTCTCTCTTTCATTTCGGCTGCTGCCTTATTAGTAAAGGTAATTGCTAATATTTTTCGATAGTAATCTTCATAACCATATCGCCCTCCCATTAATGCTAAAGCAATATAACTTAAGGAAAGCGTATAGGTTTTTCCACTACCTGCTGAGGAACGATATATCTGAAAATTTTTATTCAATTTTTACTGATTTTAAGGAAGTCTAAATGTATAACAACTATTCCTTTTATAAGAATACTAAGTCAGTCTTTTTTCAACAGGGAGCAAAGTAATGAGTTAAAATGTTATTAATTCTTTAATGTTATCTAAAAAACACTTAGTTTTGCTAAAAATTATTCACTAAATGAAGATAATTATTGCAGGTGCTGGTGAAGTAGGAGCTTACATTGCACACATGCTAGCAACAGAGGAACAGGACACCTATCTAATTGACAACAATAAAAAAAGGTTAGATAAAGCCCAACAACACAATGATATTATTGGGATTGAAGGAGATGCAACAAGTGTTGCCGTTTTGATAGAAACAGGTGTAAAATCATGCGACCTATTAATTGCTGCTACTTCCTCAGAGGAAACCAACCTACTTGTTTGTATTATTGGAAAAAAATTAGGCGCTAAAAGAACGATAAGTCGTATCAGTAATTTTGAAGA
>JBLGCF010000059.1:0-7341 GCA_047617145.1 Thalassomonas sp.
CTTGAGCTAATTTATTAGTCCAAGTAGAAGTTCCTACCTCTCTAACTTGAATGTAATATTTAAGAGCCATACAATTTGCATCAGTCATATTATCCCAATGGATTTTAGCTTGAACTTGAATAATCTCATCAATGTATATTCCAGTAGGAACTGGGTTAGCACATACTATAGAATAAGTACAACTTCCATCATCAATACAAGCATAAGAATCATAGTTAATTGCTATTGAATCTGTACATCCTAGTGCTCCATAACAAGAACCATCATCTACTGTAGCTGTAGAATCATAATTACAAGAAGTTGGGCCAGTACAACCGTAAACATCATATATACAACTTCCATCATCAACTGTAACAGAAGGATTGTAATTTATTGCTGTTGGGTCCATACAGCCAGGCATAGGGTAAATACAACTCCCATCATCAATAGTAGCTGTTGCATCATAGTTAGTCGCTAAAATATCTGTACAACCAGAAATTATAGTATTACAACTAAAATGAACACCTAAATCAGTCCAATCATTTTGTGAGTAAACAAGCCATTCTGAACTTAAAGAGTCTGTTCCTGCTGAAAGAATCCAATCAGTATTTCCACTAGTAATATTACATTTTCTAACAAGAGTTTGGTCTTTTGTAGCTGAGTTTTCTCCCGCTACATCCCAGCCTGCTCCAGGGTCTGCTCCATTCATTCCAATAGCATCAATTAAATTACCATTATTAGCCAAACCAACAGCATCATCCCCATTAAAATTAAATATCCCAGAAACAGTATCTGCTAAAACTAAGACTGAAGAGTCAGCTGAAGAATGTGCAATTACATACACCTCCCCATCAGACAAACTACCAGATAGAATAAAAGAAGATTCAGGCCAAGACCCACCATTTGTAATTTTCCAGATCTCATAATTACCTAAATCGATTGTTACTCCTGTCCCATTGTAAATCTCAATGTATTTGTTATAACTACTTCCCTCAGCATATTCTGAGATAAATAAATCAGTATAATAACATGAAGAGTCGTTAATGGTAGCTAGAGAATCATAATTTACAGCTAGGCTATCAGTGCAACCATATACTGCAGTATGATGTGCTACAATTACTCCCTTCATACCTAAAGATGCATGAGGTTGACATACATAATAAAAAGTATGGCACTCCTCTGGAATAAACATTCCTGTTGCTCCATAACCAAAACTAAAACCAGCATTGGAAGTATTCCCACCAGCTAACCAAGTACTATCACTTACTTCAACAGCATTATGATAACCGCCTAAAATAAAATTAATAGTGTCACCAACATCACAATGTATTGTATCAAATGAAAAAGACATTCCTACTGTTGTTATGGTATATGATGTATAATCACAACTATCATTGTCAACCGTTGCTGTAGGATCATAATTTACTGCTAATGAATCAGTACATCCATATATATTTGCAATAATCATTCCTACCATTCCGCCAGCAGCATGCGGTTGGCATACATAATAATATGTTTGTGCATTAGTTGGTATAAAATAATCTGTAATTCCATACCCAAAGCTAAAACCACCATTTGAAGTATTACCTCCTGACAAGAAAGTTGACTGATCTACTTCAACCGCATTGTGAGATTGACCTAAAATAAAATTTATAGTATCACCAACATCACATATTAAAGTGTCAGCAGAAAAAGTCATCCCAAGAGTCTTAATATCGTAAGATGTAAAATCACAACTTCCATCATCAGTTGTTGCATTAGGATTGTAATTTATAGCATCATCATCAGTGCAACCATATACTGGTGGCCAGGATGCAATTGCATTATCTAGTAAGCCTTCAATTGTTGAAGAAGAAGTAGATGTTATACAATTTGCACAAATTGTGGTGTATGACCTATCAGGGTAAATAACATAATAAGTTGGCGTATAAGTTAATTGATAATTTATTGCTGAAGGTGATACATCATTAGCAATTGGAAAAGAAGCACCAAAAGTATTTATAAAATTAACCACTGCAGCAGTATCAGTTGTAGCATTAATCTCTAATCCCAGAAATCTAGCTGAGTTGTTGCCATTTGGGCCATTGGTTTGATAGGAATTTTCAGTTCCTGCAGCATGTGCCTGACAATGCCCACATGTAACGCTCATCAGCTCCAATACCATTACATATCCACTGTCAAGATAATTGTAAACCGTATGTGAATTGCCGATTATGTCAGTTACCGTAAAATCAGGCGCACTTCCTGTTCCATTTAACAGACCGCTTTGTGCATTTGCAAAAGATGTACTAATTGCTAATAGTAGAATAACTATTTTTTTCATAGTTGTAAAGTTAATTTAGTATGCTTCAAAGATAGCTAAAAAAGATTAAAAAGAATGGGGACTTGATTTACAGCAATTTACATAAAAAACACTCAGAATAAAACCTGTAATTGCTATAAAAAAGAAGTCTCCTTACTATCAACAAGTAACTAAAATCAATGTTAATAAATCACCTAAATTCTAGCAACAAACAACTAGCAACAAACAACTAAAACCTATCACTATTATTATCTTTGTAAAAAATTACACAATCAATATTATGCCAAATATTTCAAAATTAAATGATGTTATTTCTCAAGTTAGGAGAGACATAGTTCGTATGGTTCATGCTAATAGCTCGGGTCATCCTGGCGGTTCTTTGGGTTGTACTGAGTTCCTTACTGCTCTTTACTTTCATGTTATGAATCATAATACTGATTTCAGTATAGACGCCAAAGGTGAAGATGTTTTCTTCCTTTCTAATGGGCATATCTCTCCTGTTTTTTATTCGGTATTGGCGCGTTCAGGTTATTTTGATGTAGCGGAACTTTCTACTTTCCGTAAGTTAAACAGTCGTTTACAAGGTCATCCAACAACTCATGAAGGTCTGGAAGGTATTCGTATGGCTTCAGGTTCTTTGGGGCAAGGTTTATCCAATGCAATTGGTGCTGCACTTACCAAAAAACTGAACAAGGACGACAGCATGGTATACACTTTACATGGTGATGGCGAGTTACAAGAAGGGCAATGCTGGGAAGCCTTTATGTATGCTGCAGGTAAAAAGGTAGACAACCTTATTGCTACTATTGATTATAATAAAAAACAAATTGATGGTTCAATTGATGATGTAATGCCTATGGGTAACCTTACTGCTAAGTTGGAGGCTTTCGATTGGATTGTTTTAGAAGAATTTAAAGGAAATGATATTGAAGCAGTAATTAATACTTTAGCTAGAGCTAAGGAACTTTCTGGTAATGGAAAACCGGTTGTTATTATTATGCATACTGAAATGGGTAATGGTGTTGATTATATGATGGGAACACACAAATGGCATGGTTCTGCTCCTAATGATGAGCAATTAGCTGATGCACTTTCTCAAAATCCTGAAACTTTAGGTGATTACTAAAAACTATAAAATATTATTGATGGCTATTCTCCTTTTTATGGGGAGCTTTACTGCTATTGCTCAAAAAAAGAAGGAGCCTGTTAATCGTATACTTTTTATCTTTGATGCCTCCCAGTCCATGTTGGGCAGGTGGCAGTCAGGGCGTAAAATTGATATCGCCAAAAAGCTACTTAGCAATATGGTGGATTCTTTAAAAAACATAGAAAACCTAGAAATAGGATTAAGAATTTATGGCCATAAAAGTGGCTACCCTCCTCAGGATTGTGAGGATACACATCTGGAAGTAAACTTCTTAAAAGCAAAGCATGCTGTAGGTTTAATTAAAAAGAAATTATCCGTAATAAGAGCAAGGGGCACTACTCCTATTGCTCGTTCCTTGGAAGAGGGCGCTAAGGATTTTCCTAGTGGTAATGCGCGTAATATCGTTATTCTAATTACGGATGGAAAAGAAGAATGTGGTATGGATCCTTGTGCTGTTTCTCGTTTGTACCAAAGAAAAGGGATTATCCTAAAACCTTTTGTTATTGGGGTTGGATTGGATGACAGCTGGAAAAAAACATTTGATTGTGTTGGGCGTTATTTTGATGCAAGTAAGGAATCAGATTTTACGAATATTTTGAATGTCGTTATTTCTCATGTTATTGATAACACTACTGCACAGGTTAACCTTTTGGATGAAAATAAAGAGCCTACTGAAACGAATGTAAACCTTACTTTCTACAATGATTTTACAGGAGTTGCAAAGTATAATTATTTGCATACCATGAATGCTTACGGCAACCCTGACACTATGGTTATTGACCCTGTGCTTTCTTATAAAGTGGTAGCGCATACTATTCCTCCTGTAACTATTGATAGTATTATTCTTGTTCCAGGAAAACATACAATTATCCCACTTTATACTCCACAAGGAGAACTGGAGATTAAAATGAATTCTAAAATTAAGTATCAGTATATTGTTCGTCCTGCTGGAGTCGACACTACTTTACATTTGCAAGAAATCAATACTGTAGAAAAGTACCTTATTGGAAAATATGATATTGAGCTTTTAACTTTACCAAGACAGAAATTTTATAATGTTGAGATTTTACCAATTGAACCTACTGTTTATTCTATACCAACACCTGGTATTGCGAATATACTATTACCTTCAACAGGGTATGGTGGAGTTTACTTACAAAAAAAGGATAAGCTCGAACAGATTTATCATTTTAAAGGAGAGAAAATGCAGCACCGACTTACCCTTTTACCTGGAAACTATAAAATAGTTTTCAGATCAAAATCGGCTAAGCAATATATTTATACTAACGAAAGAAGTTTCAAACTTAAATCAGGTCAATCAGAACTGATAAAAATTTATTAATATGGAAAAGAAAGATACACGCTCAGGATTTGGAGCAGGATTAACAGAACTAGGTAGAACTAACCCTAATGTTGTTGCACTTTGTGCTGACCTTACTGGCTCACTTAAAATGAATGACTTTCAGAATGAAAACCCTGAACGCTTTTTCCAAATTGGTATTGCTGAGGCAAACATGATGGGTATTGCTGCTGGTATGACTATTGGAGGTAAAATTCCCTTCACAGGTACTTTTGCTAATTTTTCTACTTCTCGTGTTTACGACCAAATTCGTCAGTCTATTGCTTATTCTGGTAAAAATGTAAAAATTTGTGCATCTCATGCTGGAGTTACTTTGGGTGAAGATGGGGCTACTCATCAAGTATTGGAAGATATTGGTATGATGAAAATGTTACCAGACATGGTCGTTATCAATCCTTGTGATTATAACCAAACTAAAGCAGCTACTATTGCTATTGCTGACCATGAAGGGCCTGTTTACTTACGATTTGGAAGGCCAGCCGTACCTAACTTCACTCCTGCTGACCAAAACTTTGTAATTGGTGAAGCATTACATTTACAAAAAGGAACTGACCTAACGATATTTGCTACAGGGCATTTAGTATGGGAATCATTAGAAGCTGCAAAAACATTAGCGGAAGCAGGAATTTCTGCTGAAGTAATAAATATCCACACGATTAAACCTTTGGACAACAAAGCTATCCTAGATGCTGTGAAACAAACTAAATGTGTTGTTACAGCTGAAGAACATATGTTGAATGGTGGTTTAGGCGATAGCATTGCTCAGTTATTAGGTAGAGAGCTCCCCACTCCTATTGAAATGGTTGGTGTGAATGATACTTTTGGTGAAAGTGGAACTCCTATGCAATTATTAGAAAAGTACGGCTTGGACGCTAAAGCAATAGTTGCTTCAGCTAAAAAAGCAGTAGCCCGAAAGTAAAAACTTTGCAATATGAGTACAGCAAAAGACATCTTTAAAAAGCACCAAGCACAAACCTTTCCTTTCCCTTCTTGTTTAGAAATCGCTTCTGCAAAAGGAAGCTACATTTATGATGTAAATGGTAAAGCTTTTTTGGATTTTGTTGCAGGCGTTTCTGCTTGCACTTTAGGACACTCAAAGCCTATTATTATAAATGCTGTAAAGGAGCAATTGGATAAATACACCCATGTTATGGTGTATGGAGAATATGTTCAATCTCCACAATATAAGTTAGCACAATTATTAGCAGAAAATCTTCCTTCAACTTTAAGCACAACTTATTTTGTAAATTGTGGTGCTGAGGCGATTGAAGGCGCTATGAAATTAGCTAAGCGTGCTACTGGTCGCCCAGAAATTATCTCCTGTAAAGATTCTTATCATGGATCAACACAAGGTGCTTTAAGCATAATGGGTAATGAAGAGCAAAAAGCTAAATACCGTCCGCTATTAGCTCATTGCAATGAGATTATTTACAATGATCTTAACTCCTTAGTAAACATTACAGAACAAACAGCTGCAGTCGTTATTGAACCTGTACAGGGAGGAACTGGTTTTGTAACTCCAACAAATAACTTTTTGCAAAAAGTAAGAGAAAGGTGCAATGAAACAGGAACACTCCTTATTTTTGATGAAATACAAACTTGTTATGGCAGATTGGGAACTCTTTTCGGCTTTGAAAAATATAATGTAACTCCTGATATTTTGTGTATTGCAAAAGGAATGGGTGGCGGAATGCCTATTGGCGCATTTATCTCCTCTTGGCAGTTAATGAACCTATTGACATTTGAACCAAAATTAGGACACATAACAACCTTTGGGGGTCATCCTATTAATTGTGCTGCATCACTTGCAACTTTACAACATTTGCTTGATACTGATATTATGCAAAAAGTTGATGAAAAAGAACAGTTATTTAGGATGCATTTAAAACACCCAAAAATCAAAGAAATTAGAGGCAATGGACTTATGCTGTCTATTGAGTTTGAAGATGAGGAATTGGCTAAAAAAGTAGTGGAACAATCACTTGAAAACGGCTTGATTTTATTCTATTTCTTATTTACTAAAACAGCTATTCGTATTACTCCTCCACTAACCATTTCAAATAAAGAAATAATAGAGGGCTGTAAGATTATAAAAGAAATTTTAAAAGCATAAGAAAAGGAGCTAATTAGCTCCTTTTTAAAAAGTTTTGAAATAAAAGATTACTCTCCTCCTAATCTAATATTAATACCTAGGCCAATAGCCATTCCAAATGTACTAGGAGCATCTGTATCTATTTCATTTACTGTTCCTCCGTTATTCGTTTTTTCAGTACTAGACCCACTACTAGTTGCAATACCAAAACTAGGCTCAATACAAACTCTATCATTCCACATTAATGAGTAACCTACACCAACATTTAAACCAAATGTTGAGATTTTATCCTCTGTTGTATAAGTATTCCCTCCAATTGAAGCGTCCGTTTCATCAGATGATGACCCAATAGCAATACCTGCTGATGCAAAAAATGCATCATTCATATAAAATCTAAAGAAAGGTGAAATATTCATTCCTCCTGATTTATATTCTATATCACTCTCTTCATAACTAGAAGA
>JBLGCF010000060.1:0-7250 GCA_047617145.1 Thalassomonas sp.
AGAGTTAAAGATACTAGATTGGAGCGTGAAGTTTTTGGCTTAAAATTTGATAACCCAGTAGGTTTGGCTGCAGGCTTTGATAAGGATGCCAAACTTTTTGATGAATTAGCTTCTTTTGGTTTTGGTTTTATTGAAATTGGTACAGTTACTCCTTTACAACAAGATGGAAACCCTAAACCAAGGTTGTTTCGCTTAAAGGATGACAGTGGCCTTATTAACCGTATGGGCTTTAACAATCAAGGAATTGAGGCAGTTGTTGCTAGGTTAAGAAGAAAAAAATCGGATATAATTATTGGTGGGAATATTGGAAAAAATAAAGTTACCCCAAATGAAGAGGCGGCAAACGATTATGCGATCTGTTTTGAAAAACTGTTCCCTTATGTTGATTATTTTGCGGTGAATGTAAGTTCTCCTAACACTCCGGGTTTAAGGGATTTGCAGGAGAAAGAACCGCTTACTGCATTACTTAATAGCTTGCAGAAATTAAATAACAAAAAGGATATTAGGAAACCAATCTTGTTAAAGATTGCACCTGATTTAACAAATGAGCAATTAGATGATATTATAACTATTGTTGCTGACACTAAAATTGATGGTGTGATAGCAACCAATACAACTATTAATAGAAGTGGGCTTAAAACAGATAAAAATAAGGTTGATGCAATAGGTAATGGTGGACTTAGTGGTAAGCCTGTGGGGTTAAGGTCAACTCAGGTAATAAAGTACTTAGCGGATAAGTCCAACAGAGCATTCCCAATTATTGGGGTGGGTGGTATACATAGTGTTGAAGATGCTCTTGAAAAGTTAGATGCAGGAGCAACATTATTGCAAGTGTATACGGGCTTCATCTATGAAGGACCATCACTAGTTAAAAGAATTAATAAAGCGATTCTTAAAAGATGAAAATAATAGAATGCCCAAGAGATGCAATGCAGGGAATCAGGGAATTTATTCCGACTGATATTAAGGGGACATACATCAATCAATTACTAAAGGTTGGTTTTGATACCATTGATTTTGGTTCATTCGTTTCGCCTAAGGCTATCCCGCAATTAAGAGATACTGCTGAAGTTTTGGCTCAGTTGGATTTAGAAAACACTTCTAGTAAATTACTTTCCATTATTGCAAATACTAGAGGTGCTGTTGATGCTTGCAGTTTTGAGGAAATCAATTATTTAGGTTTCCCGCTTTCTGTTTCTGAGCAATTTCAAAAAAGAAACACCAATAAAAGCATAGCTCAAGCACTTAGTGATGTGGAGAAAATTCAGAATTTAACAGCAAATAACAATAAGGAATTGGTGGTATATTTATCAATGGCTTTCGGCAATCCTTATTTAGAGAACTACCATCCTGATATAGTAGCGGAACTTACTGAAAAGTTACATGATTTGGAGGTAGGAATTGTGGCTTTATCGGATACGATTGGAGTTTCTGACCCTACAAATATTGCACCCTTATTTGATACTTTAATTAAAGAATACTCAACTATTGAATTTGGTGCTCACTTCCATACTACTCCAGATGCTTGGGAGGAAAAAGTAGCTGCAGCTTACCAAAACGGGTGCAGAAGATTTGATGCAGCCTTAAAAGGTTTTGGTGGTTGCCCAATGGCAAAGGATGTCATGGTGGGCAATATGCCTACTGAAAAACTAATCACTTATTTTTCTGAGGATTTGGGCTTGAATATGCATGAGTTAGAGAAGGGTTTATACTTTAGTGCTACTATTTTTAAATAAAATTTTCTCTGACTTTGAGAGCAAACTTGTTTGAGACTCAATCTTTTCTTTTACTCTTGTCTTTACGAACGTAATAAAGCAATCTTTTGTATTTTTAGATAGCCATACTTTGTACCAAATTTCGCTAAGACATACTTTTATCTTTGCGAACAGAGTGTTACAATCTTTTCTTTTATAAAAGCACCTAGTTAGGGATTCCATTATAGCTACCAATCGTCAGAAAATAGCTACCAATCGTGTGAATGATTTACCGCAATCCAGGATTGGATTTATCGTTCAGTACAGATAATTCATTGTAATTAAAATAAACAATTACGAATATGAATCAAGCAACAAAATTTATATATTTGCGGCAATGTTTAGTACACTATTTTAGTGTAAAAGGGAATGAGGTGTAACTCCTCAACTTTACCAGAAGCTGTAAAGTCCGTAATATTTTGAATACTACAAGTGCCACTGTTGAGAAATGGGAAGGCCTAATTCAAAAGGACCAAGTCAGAAGACCTGCTAAGCAAAACATAACCGAATCGTTTCTGGATAAAACGGCAGGCAGATGAAACAGTTTATAGCATACATATTACTCCTATTGGGTTTTGTAAGTAATTTACAAGCTCAAATGGCTATGGATACCATTAGGCTGCCTGAAGTAAAGCTAATGGAAAGTAAGCTTATCGCTCATGCTATTGGTACTCAAATGGATGTTATTAAGTCGGCAGCATTATCAGAAGGTAGTAGTTGCGATTTAGCAAGCATCATTAGCAGCTCCTCATCCGTATATATAAAGCAATATGGGGCCTTGGCTACTCCTACATTTAGGGGTACTTCTAGCTCCCATACTCTTATCCTTTGGAATGGGGTACCTCTTAACTCTATAGCCAATGGCTTATCTGATTTTTCAAGTATCAATACCCTTAATTTTACCGATATTTTGCTAGTTCATGGTGGTAATGCTTCCGTATTTGGTACTGGAGCAGTGGGCGGGAGTGTGCACTTAAATTCTGATTTAAAATCAATACATAAAAATGCTTTTTCTGTAAGTACAACTATGGCTAGTTATGGTTTACAAAGTGAATCCTTAGCCTTTTCTCTTACAGATGGGATGTTTTTGGCCAAAGGTAGTTTACAGTTTTTAAGTCATGCTAATAATTTTGAGTTTATAAATACCACTCTTATGGGGCATCCTTTAGTTACCAATGACTACGGAAAGATAAAATCACAGAACCAACAGTTGGATATGGGCTACAAGTTAAGCTCACATACTAATTATAGTTTTAGTTATTGGGCAAGCCAGCAGGATAGGGAGGTGCCACAAAATATGACTACTCCTTTTTCGGATGCCAAGCAGTATGACAAAGCCAAGCGAGCATTACTTAGCCTAAACCACAAGGTCAATCATTTTAGTATTATCCTAAAACAGGCATATCTTCGAGAGGATTTCCGCTATACTGAAATTTTGAAAAATATCAACAGCCATTATCTAGCTGAAAGTTATATTTCGGATGCGGATATTAAGTTGATAAAAGGAAATTACTTATTTAACCTTGGGGGAGCTTTTACCGCTAACAATTTGGCCAACAACAAT
Organism: Thalassomonas sp.; assembly: GCA_047617145.1. Taxonomy (GTDB): domain Bacteria; phylum Bacteroidota; class Bacteroidia; order Flavobacteriales; family BACL11; genus UWMA-0277. The sequence continues at coordinate 3,319 of JBLGCF010000060.1, forward strand.
TATGTTTCTATGGGTAAGAAAGAAAGAAGCTTAGCTGCCTTTTCGGCCCTGCAATACAGGTCGGACTTTTTTGCTTTCAATACCGTATTGCGTAAGGAGTGGCAGACCACATTTGAAGTTCCTATTATGCCAACCTTAGCTTTTGAAGCTGAGCTAAATTCTGCTTTAAAATTCAGGATTAAATACAATAGAAACTTTCGTTCACCTTCATTTAATGATAGGTTCTGGGCAGGAGCAGGGGCTAGCGGAAACCCTGATTTATCTCCTGAAGATGCTTGGAATAAAGAATTGGGTTTTGATGTTAGCAATAAGCTTATCCGCTTTAGCGTAACTGCTTATACTTTAAATATATCGGACATGATCCTCTGGCAGCAAATGGAAAATGGCAATTGGATACCCAATAACATAAAACAAGTATGGAGTAGAGGAGTGGAAGCAAAAGCAAAATTTAAAATTAAAGAATTGAGTATTGCAGGGAACTATGCTTTTACTAAATCCACTAATGAATTACAAACTAATAAGCTGGACAATACGTTAGGTGAGCAGCTAAGGTATGTTCCGCTTCACAAAGGAAATATCAGTTTCACTCTTACTAAGGATAACCTACAGTACAGCTTAAATACATCCTACACAGGTGAGGTTATTACAAGTCATTCCTCCTTAAATAACAACATGTTAGATGGCTTTACCTTAACTGATATTGCAATTAAATATATCCTTGAAAAGCTACCTATTACACTTGTTGGTAAAGTAAAAAACTTACTGGATAAGAGTTATACGACTTATCAGAACTATCCTAACCCAGGGCGAGAATTATTATTAACTATAAATTATACAATTAACTAAACAAAAAAAAATGAAGAAAAATTTAAGAAAGATCGGAATGTTTGCTCTAGCAATTACAGTATTATCATCTTGTAAAAAGGATAACATAGATGATATTTATGTTGCTGGAAATTATGAAGATGGATATTTTGTAACCAATGAAGGAAATTTTGGAACTGGAAATGGTTCTATTTCTTTCGTAGATGAGTACGGAGCTGTTGAAAATGATGTATTTGCTTCTATAAACTCCTTTGCTTTAGGTGATGTGGTTCAGTCCATGAATATTATTGGTAGTAGAGCTTATATTTTAGTAAACGGATCTTCTAAAATTGAAGTAGCTTCAGTCGACTCCATGTATTCTGTTGCAACAATTGATGCTGTCTCTCCAAGATATATAGCTAAAGTAAATGATAATAAGGCCTATGTTACTGATTGGGGTATTAATGGGGTCCAGGTTATTGATTTGCTAACTAATACAATTTCATCAACTATTGCTTGTGGTACAGGTCCTGAAGGAATTACAGTTGCTAATGGCTTTGCTTATGTATGTAATGTTGGTGGTTGGGGTCTTGACAATACAGTTTCAGTTATTAATACTACTACTGATGCTGTTGAAACTACTTTAATAGTTGGTGATAAGCCAAACTCTGTTGTAGTGGATGTCAATGGTGCAGTTTGGGTACTAACTGGTGGTTTTACCGAATATGATGATGATTGGAATGTAGTTTCAGAAACTGCTGGTAATTTAGTTAAAATTGTAAACAATACTATTGAAGAAACTTATGCATTTGCGTTGGGAAATCATCCTCAGGACTTAGTTATAGATGATGCTGGTACTACATTGTATTACTCTGATGGTTCTTGGTCTAAAGCAGTTTATGCTTTTGATGTTAACGATACAGAATTACCAACAACTGCTTTGATTGACAAGAGTTTTTATGGATTAGGAGTTCATGGTGGTTATGTTTACGGAACTGATGCTGTTGATTTTACACAAAGTGGCTGGTCATACAAATATACTGCTGACGGTACAATTATTGATTCTGTACAAGTTGGTATTATTCCTGGCGGATATTGCTTTAACTAATTGGGTAAATAAGATTTTGATTTAATGGGGGAGGCATTGCCTCCCTTTTTTTTATATTTGCTAAAAATTTATCACATGAAATTAATTAACTACTTACTTATTGCTTTAGTTTTTGTTTCCTCTTGCAAAGAAGAGAATGAGACTGTACCGACATTTGCAAAGGATTATGGTGACGGCATGTATATTGTTACTGAAAATGGCGTTAGTTTTTATGATGGTGAGGTAGTTAAAAATCAAATTTACAAAGAAGTTAATGGAGCTACATTATCAAATCCGAAAAAAATAAAATTTAAAGGAAAAAAAGCATATATTATTTCTGATAATCAGATTGTAACAGCTAATATTGAAACTTTTGAGAATAAAGAGATTATTGGTGGATTTGTTAATGCTACCGATTTTGATTTTGTAGATTTTGATAGACTTTTTGTAGTTGATAAAGGAGATGCTAAGGTTAAGGTTGTTGATTTAGTAAGTTTATATATTACTTCCGATATTGAAACAGGTGATGTAACTAATCCTAGTTTTATTATAAGTAAAAGGCCCCGTTCATTTATTTTGAATAGTGGGGCGGTTGCTGACTCTTTAAAAGATTCAACTGTTATAGGTATTGACTACAAAGATGTAGCGATCCCTTTAGCTGATCTTATAGGAAGTATTGAAGTTGGTGACAACCCAAATTCAGCTGTATGGATTGGTGCTTTAAAAATATTGTGCAAAGGTATTTATGATGAAAATAATTTATTGAATAATACTTTTTCATCATTAAGTAAAGTTGACGCAGGTAATGTAGAGTTAGATTGGAATGTTACGTTACCTAACATTTATAATGCAAAAAATCTTGTCTCAAGTTCCAATAATAATAAGTACTTCTTTTTAGCATTAGATGGAGTCTATCAAATGAATAATGATGGCTCTGGTATTTCTCAAAAAATATATTTTATTTCTGATATTTTAGATTTAAGTTATGAACGCTATGACTTAACAGACACTACGTGGGCTAATGTTAATATGTTATACATAAATGATGCTGTAAATAATCCAAATGTTATTTATAAATACAATGTTTTTATTGATACATTTTGTGACACCATTGTAGTTGATTCTCCTGTAAAAGATATCGCCTTTTATTAATGGAATATCTTAGGGTAAAACTTTTAAGAAGGGTTTATCTTATTCTATGTATTCTTATAGGAATCTTAGCTCCGCTTTATTTTTGGTATTTGAATCCAGGATTTAATCCAATGTAAAAACCACTTTCTGATTTTGGGATACAAAAACCCACCTGGTTATTGTGGAATTCAACCTTAGTGTTTTTGGCAACAGGGATTTTCCTAATTGCGTTTACTGCATTACGATATTATTTCAAACAAAAGAGGTTTCGTTATCCTTTAAAAGTATTGCTACTTATTTCTTCTTTTTCATTATTCTTTAACGCTACTATTCCTATGGATTATGAGATTTTTCATAGAATTCCATCACTTCTTTTTTCTTCTCTCATAATCTATTTATCTTTTTAGTAGGTTTATTTCGTTCTCTAAAATATTTAAGAACAGGAATTTTCTCGATGTTTATTGGGCTTTCAATGTTATGTTCTCTATTGTTGTTACTGCCATTCAAATCATATGGAGTATTCGAAATTGTATATTTTGCTTTAATACTTGTTTGGAATATCCATTTCCTATATAGCAGAATGAAAGAAGAGGGTGTTAAAAGTAAAGAAAAGGGGGGTCTTAAAGTTCTTTTAATAAAACGGTATATAATTCCACCATGGATTGTATATCTGATTTGTGTACCTTTTCATTTGGAGAGTGCACATGGTCTTCAGGAGCACCAACAAAACACCAATCCCAAGGATAATTACTTTTTTGTAATTCATTACCATCACTACCTCCGGCATCCTCAACTTCTAATTGAAAGTTAATTTCAGTTTTTTTAGCAATCGCTATTACTTTGTTTATGAATGACTTTCTTGGAATTCCACTATCTCTTAATGAAATTGCGCAACCTTTACCGTGTTCTA
>JBLGCF010000061.1:0-7099 GCA_047617145.1 Thalassomonas sp.
TACATTACCTTGATTTAGGTCCTCAATTCAATTTTTTCAAAAGCTTTACCAGAAAGGCTATTGATAAAAAACTAAACACGGCATCCTTAAAAAACTTTAAGAAAGAGAAAACTCTTGAAAAAGATGGTAAGATCAATGAGGCTTTAAAAGGTGGAGATTTAATCCTTACTCAAATATCAAAAGAACCAATATCAACTAAAGGACCAAGACTAACAACTGAAATTTCTCTTGCAGGAAGATACATGGTATTAATGCCTTTTTCTGACAAAGTTTCTATTTCGCAAAAAATTGAGGATCCTGAAGAAAAAGCAAGATTAAAAAAATTAATCAGAAGCATAAAGCCGCACGGATTTGGAGTAATTATCCGCACAGTTGCTACTGGAAAGAAGGTTGCTGAACTAGATAGAGATTTAAAAAATCTATACAAAAAATGGCAAATCATAAGTAAGAAACTAAAAGATGCTGAGCCTAATACAAAGATATTAGGAGAGCTTAACCGTTCTGCAGCTATCTTAAGAGATTTATTAAGTTCAAAATTCAATAATATTCATGTAAATAATCCTGAGGTTCAGGAGGAATTAAAAGAATATCTTGCACGCATTTCGCCAGAACAAGAAAAGATAGTTAAATTGCACAAAAAAGACACTCCTATCTTTCAGGAATTTAATGTTACCAAACAAATAAAAGGTGCATTTGGAAAAAATGTAACTATGAAAAAAGGAGTTTATCTCGTAATTGAACATACTGAAGCGCTACATGTAATTGATGTAAATAGTGGTAAAAAAGTAGATTCTAAAAAAGATCAAGAAGCAAATGCTTTAGCGGTTAACCTAGAAGCTGCACATGAAGTAGCAAGACAATTACGCCTTAGAGATATGGGCGGTATTATTGTTGTTGATTTTATTGACATGAAGCAAGAGAAGAACAGAAAACTCCTGACAGAAACAATGAAAGAAGCAATGAGTACGGATAAAGCAAAACACCATGTTCTGCCCCCTACTCGCTTTGGTTTAATACAAATAACAAGGCAAAGAGTTCGCCCAGAAATGACTATTGATACGCAAGAAAACTGCCCAATGTGCTCAGGGAATGGGAAGATAGATTCTAGCTTATTGTTAATTGACCAAATTGAAACTAAACTGCAAAACCTTACAGAAACTAGCAAGGGAGATATTCATATTTCAACACATCCTTTTGTAGCCAGTTATATCAACAAAAAAGAAGGATGGTTCTCATCAGCAATTAGCAAGCAATGGTCAACTAAATTTGATAGAACAATTACAATTACTGCTGACGAACGCCTACACCTATTACAATATACTGTAGTAAAATAAGTTAATTTTTTTCAGCTGATATAATTCGTTTATAGCATATAACCAAAGGGATTAGCGTTAAGAACATCAGCCCCACCCCTATAAAATAACCATATCTAATATTGTCATCAATATTAAAAAATGGCAATGCAAAAGCACCTATCATCAGCATTCTTACAATAATGTTTAAGGAGCTAAAAACAGAATTAACTCTCCCAATTAAGTTATTCGGAACATGCTTGAAAATATAAGTTGTTCTTAAAATACGAACACCCGCATTGGCAATTCCAAGAATAAGATTTCCTGCAAAAAACACCCAAAGCAACTTATATACTGCCATTCCATAAAAAGCAAAGGAAACAACCACTAGTAAGGTAATAATAGAAGCTACAGTGTTTATTTTCCTAAATACTCTCAAAATTAGGACTCCCGAACAAATTGCCCCCATTGAATAATAGATTTCAGCAGAAGCATAAACATTACCATCCATCTGCAAAAACCTATACACATAAGAAGGAAGGATAACATGAACCTCTACCAAAGTAAAAGCAAAAAGCATATAAGAAAGAAAACCAAAAACAAGAATTATTGGATTATCTTTTAAGTATTGAATCCCTCCTTGTAAGCGAGAAAATAAATTTCCTTTATGAATTTGTTCCTTTACGATAGGCTTGTATTTCATCAACAAGAAAATAAAGATTACAGCTACATAAGTTAATGCGTCCATTAAAAATACCTCATATATTTCCCAAGCCTTAATATCCAATGGCAAGTGAATACTAAGCCCTGCAATTTCCAACACATTATTCTGTGTACCAGTTAACAATAATGCTGCAAAAGCCCCTGCCAATACTGAAGTAGTTTGCCCCTGGACTTCTATATAAGAATTCAATTTTCCATAATTTTTGGGCTCAGTAATTTCCTGTCCAAAAGCATACAGATTAGGATAGTGCACATTATAATTAAAAATGGTAATACCGAAAACTAAGAGGACTAAAAAATCGGGCAAATAAGTCATCTGAAAACCATACAAAGCGATAGTTCCAATAGACACTCCACACACAATATTAATGATTATAAAGAGTTTTTTTCTAGAGTAACGGTCAATTAATGCTCCCGCATACAAGCCCCAAAATAAAGTAAGAAATGTAATCAAGATATAAGCAGACGCAAACAGTTCAGGACGCTCAACAATTTTAACAAAATACCAAGGAATAGCTACCATACTAATCCCTTGAGCTAAACCAGAAATAATATTCGCTAAGAATAAAAGAGTAATTGCTTGTTTGTTTTGCATGGCTGCAAAAGTAGTATTTATATTCAATTTTAGTACTTTTGAAAAATGCACAATAAAAGAGTTTATAATGTAAGTATTGCGATTGAACGCATTAAAAACTATTGTGCTTTACAAGACAGGTGTCAATGGGATGTACTCGAGAAAATGAGAGAATGGGGTTTACAACAAGCTACAAAAGATCATATCCTAGAAATACTTATTAATGAGAAATTTGTAGATGAAGAGCGCTTTGCAAGTTCTTTTTGCAGAGGAAAATTCAGAATAAAAAACTGGGGGAAGCGTAAGATAATCAATGAACTCAAGCGAAAACAGATTTCAATAATTTGCATAGATATTGGATTACAAGAAATTGATGATAATGACTATAATCAAGTTTTGGGGAAATTGTTCCATCAGAAGAATGCTACACTAAAAGACAAAAATCATTTTACTCGAAAAACAAAAATTGCTAACTTTTTGACACAAAGAGGATTTGAAAGTAATTTGGTATGGGATAAAATAAGAGAATTAAGCGATAAATAATTACTTTTGACCAATGGTAAGCCAAGAACAAATAAAAGCACTCACTTCACGAAAAGACGAACTCTATAAGTTTATAGGAGTACAGGAGAAGCAAGAACAAGCAGATGCTTTTGAGAATGAAACCCAGCAAAATGGCTTTTGGGATAACCCTAAAGAAGCACAGCTTCTTTTAAAAAAACTAAGTACACTGAAAAGTTGGCTTACTTCCTATAATGATGTCGTTAATAATATTGATGAATTATCTGTTTTATTAGAACTTGAAGCAAGTGAAGAAGAACTTGACATTCAACTTAAGGAAACTGAAAAGTCAGTTGAGGAATTAGAGTTCAAAAATATGTTGAGTGCTGAAGAGGATAGCCTGTCAGCAGTAATGACGATAAACCCAGGGGCTGGAGGTACTGAAGGACAAGATTGGGCAGAAATGCTTATGCGTATGTATCTAATGTGGGGAGAGAAAAATAAATACAAAGTAAAAACACTCGACCTACAAAAAGCAGAACCCGTAGGTATAAAATCAGTTACTATTGAAATAGAAGGTGAGTTTGCTTTTGGACATTTGAAAGGAGAAAATGGTGTACACAGATTAGTCAGAATTTCACCATTCGATTCTAATGCAAAACGACACACTACCTTTGCATCTGTTTTCATATACCCTCTTGCTGATGATAGTATTGAGATTGTAATTGACCCATCAGAAATAAGTTGGGATACCTTTAGAGCAAGTGGTGCTGGAGGACAAGGAGTAAATAAAACCGAATCGGCAGTAAGGCTGAAACATAGCCCAACAGGAATTACAATTGAAAATTCTGAATCCCGGTCACAATTAGAAAATAAGGCTAAAGCAATACAATTACTAAAATCTCAACTTTATGAGTTAGAGATAAGAAAGAAACAGGAAGAAAGAAATAAATTAGAAGGGTCGAAAAAGAAAATTGAATGGGGATCCCAAATCAGAAGTTATGTTTTACATCCTTATAAAATGGTGAAAGATTTGAGAACTAATTTTGAATCCTCCAACCCAGATAAAGTATTAGATGGAGATTTGAATGGCTTTATAAAAGCCTACTTAATGGAATTCGGACAGAAATAAAAAAACCATGAAAATATACCACAACCCTAAGTGCAGTAAAAGCAGACAAACACTTGCAATAATTGAAGGGGAAACTTCATCATTTGAAATTATTGAATACTTGAAAAATCCGCTTTCAGAAGAGGAAATAATAGTACTTTTATCAAAATTAAATATAAAACCAGTTGAGCTTGTAAGGACACAAGAAACAATTTGGGAAGAAAATTACAAAGAAAAAGAATTAACGGAAATTGAAATAATAAATGCTATGGTTGAAAACCCTAAACTTATTGAACGCCCAATTGTTGTAAAAAACAATAAAGCAATAATAGGAAGGCCGCCAGAAAATGTATTAAGCTTGTTTGCTTAAACAGGAATTTGATCTTCTTCTAATTTCCCCTCTTTAGCCCAAACAAAAATAAAGTAAGGAATAACGCTAGCAAGGAAGATAATACACCAAAATGCCATTAGGAAAACAAAAACAAATATTAAAAAGCCTAGAAATTTCATAAATCATTAATTTTGCACAAAGAAACAACAACAAATAAAACTATCAAAACATTTTAAGATGAAATATAGAATAGAAAAAGACACAATGGGAGAAGTTCAAGTTCCTGCAGACAAATACTGGGGAGCCCAAACTGAAAGAAGTAGAAACAACTTTAAAATTGGAGCAGCAGCAAGCATGCCTTTAGAAATTGTATATGGCTTTGCTTACCTTAAAAAAGCAGCAGCACATACCAATTGCGAGTTAGGTGTTCTAACAGAAGAAAAAAGAGATTTAATTTCGAAAGTATGTGATGAAATATTAGAAGGGAAACATGACGATCAGTTTCCTTTAGTTATTTGGCAAACAGGAAGTGGAACACAAAGCAATATGAATACCAATGAGGTAATTGCCAATCGTGCAAATGTTATAAATGGAGGTACTTTAGAAGATGAAACAAAAGTAATTCACCCCAATGATGATGTAAATAAATCACAAAGTTCAAACGATACTTTCCCAACAGGAATGCATATTTCAGCCTACAAAACGGTTATTGAAAATACAATTCCAGGGATAGAGCAGTTGCGTGACACTTTAGAAGCAAAATCAGTTGCCTTTAATAAAGTGGTAAAAATTGGGCGTACGCATCTTATGGACGCTACTCCACTTACTTTAGGACAAGAGTTTTCTGGATATGTATCTCAGTTGAACCATGGACTAAGAGCATTGGATAATACTTTAGACCACTTATCAGAATTAGCGCTAGGAGGAACAGCTGTAGGAACAGGAATTAATACGCCTGCTGGATATTCTGAACTAGTAGCACAATATATAGCTGATTTTACAGAATTACCTTTTATAACTGCCAAGAATAAATTTGAAGCTTTGGCTGCACATGATGCAATAGTAGAAAGTCATGGTGCTTTGAAGCAATTAGCTGTTTCTTTAAATAAAATAGCCAATGACATCAGAATGTTGGCTTCAGGGCCAAGAAGTGGAATTGGAGAGATTATTATTCCATCTAATGAGCCAGGCTCATCCATTATGCCAGGTAAAGTAAACCCTACCCAATGTGAAGCCATCACTATGGTTTGCGCACAAGTAATGGGGAATGATGTAGCCATCACAGTTGGTGGAATGCAAGGACATTATGAATTGAATGTATTCAAACCTCTAATGGCTGCAAACTTTTTACAATCCGCTCGATTAATTGGAGATGCCTGTGTTTCTTTTGATGAAAATTGTGCAGTAGGAATAGAACCAAATTATGAGAACCTAAAAAATAATTTAGATAATTCCTTAATGTTGGTTACGGCACTTAATACTAAAATTGGTTACGAAAAATCGGCTAAGATTGCAAAGACAGCTCACCAAAACGGAACAACCTTAAAAGTAGAAGCTGTTAATTTAGGCTACCTAACAGCTGAAGAATTTGACGCTTGGGTACGCCCAGAAGATATGTGTGGAAATTTAAAATAAAAAAACCAAGAATTTAATTTCTTGGTTTCTTTAATTTAATAAATACCGGATTTATTTGCAATCCCAATAAACACTAAACCCAGCACCTGTAACAGGAGCTACCTCTTCAATTGCCTCTAAATCATCTCCACAATATTCTTCTGAAGTATAGCCTTGAGTTAAGTAATCTTCACAATTCATTCCAAAATTAATCTGACAATCTGAATTAGTTAATGGATAAGCTGAGGTTAGATCAACTTTGATTTCACAATCTTTACATTTTTTACATGATGTAAACCCCATGGCTAAAACAACAGCTAAAATTGGTAAAATTTTCATTTTAATATATTTTAAATTTGCTTACTCTAAAATGGTTTTCAGCTTCCCCAATAATTATTATTTTTTAATACCCAAAAATATAACCTATACCAATTTGAATAGATCTATTTTTCTTGGTTTGAGCCTGCTTAACATCAGAAAAAGCTAATCCATACCTTAGATCTACACATAATAAATCATTAAGCTCATAAGTTGCTCCTATATTTGCACCAAACTCCGTTTTATTATAAATATTCCAATCTTTTATAGATCCAACATTATCAGTGCCACTAATTGCATATGCAAAATACGGCCCTAGAACTAATGCTAATTCATCATTAATATGAAAGTTGCCATTGACTGATATATCAATATAATTTATTTTAATCTCATTAGTATCCTCAATAGCTCCTTTCTGATGAAAAATAACCTCTGGAGAGTATCTTATATTTCCATCACCTAATTTCATAAATGATCCAAAATAGAAACCTGTTCGTGAATCTACATCTTTAACATCAGAACCTGAGAAAGTTGTAATTGCAGCACCTCCTTTTAAACCAAATGATTGTGCTGAGATATTTGAGACAAAAACAAAAGAAATTACTATTATAATATATTTTTTCATCTTATATTTA
>JBLGCF010000062.1:0-7017 GCA_047617145.1 Thalassomonas sp.
GGCATTTTCCTTTTCCTATCTCTTTGTCATACCAATGCCATGCATCTTCATTAATAGGCTCTCCAACTGTACCTAACACTTTAAGTGAAGATAAATCATAAGGATTTACAAACTCCATTCCTTTAGCTTCAAGAGCACGAATAGCTGTTGGAGCTGTATAAAATATATTTACTTTATTCTCTTCAACAATTTTCCAAAACCTACCAGCATCTGGGTAAGTAGGAACTCCCTCAAACATTACTGTTGTAGCTCCTGCTAAAAGCGGACCATATACAATATAGGAGTGTCCTGTTATCCAGCCAATATCGGCAGTACACCAATAAATATCTCCTTCGCTATATTGAAAAACATTTCGAAAACTATATTCAGTATATATCATATAACCAGCAGTTGTATGCTGAATTCCTTTTGGTTTTCCGGTAGAACCAGAAGTATATAAAATGAAAAGAGGATCTTCCGAGTCCATAATTTCGGCAGGGAAATTTGAGTTTGATTCTTGCATTTCTTTATGCCACCAAACATCTCTTTCGCTTTTCATTGTAATTTTGCTTTTTGTGCGTTCTAAAACAATACATCTTTTTATTGATGGAGTAGATTCCATTGCCTGATCAGCAATATCTTTTAGGGGAGTAATTTTTTTTCCTCTGAATCCGCCATCAGCAGTAATTAAAATACTGCAATCGGCATCATTAATTCTATCAGATAATGATTTAGCTGAAAAACCAGCGAAAACAACTGAGTGTATAGCCCCAATCCTGGCACAGGCCAAAACCGCAATTGCTAATTCAGGAACCATAGGCATGTATAAACAAATTCTATCTCCTTTTTTTGCGCCATTACTTTTAAGCACATTAGCACATTTACATACTTCAGAATGCAATTCTTTGTAGGATAAGCACCTACTTTGTTCATCAGGATTATTAGCAATCCATTTTATAGCTGTTTGTTCCCCTTTGTTTTCTAAATGTCTATCTAAGCAATTTTCTGTGATATTAAGTTTTCCTCCCTCAAACCATTTAATTTCAGGCTTAGTAAAATCCCAAGAAAGTACCTTGTCCCATTTTTTATACCAAGAAAATTGTGCTGCTTTTTCTTCCCAAAATGCTTCTGGATTTTCAATACTTTTGGCATATTCAATTTTGTATCGTTCCAAGGAATGTAAGTTGTTACTCATTGTTAGTTTTTCTAATTGCTCAAAGATAGTAAAACAATTTATATTTAAAAACCAATTTTTTGAATTGAATGTGTAAATTAGCACTCTTAAAAATGAAATCAACTGTTTGCAATTTATTAACACTTTCTTAAAATTGGATTTACGCAACAGCTAATAGTTTATTCTATTTTTGCAGCATATTAATAACGAAAATAAATCAAAAAAAATTAAATTATGAAACAATTTTTACTATCCGTTAGTTTGCTTTTTACAATGAGCGTTAATGCTCAAGACTGTTCTGAATTATTCTTTTCAGAATACGTTGAAGGTTGGAGTCAAAATAAAGCAATTGAGGTGTACAACCCAACTTCTGCAAGTATTGACTTGAGTGACTATCAAGTAGAACGATATTCTAATGGTACAACAAACAGTTCTGCTGGTGGAATTACTGCTTTAACAGGAACATTAGCTTCAGGAGATGCTTTTGTTTTAACAAGTGGAGAAACTGATAGTGCGAGTACATTTGGTTATATTGATGCTATTTTATTTAACATGGGAGACATGGCTGAGCCGCTTGGCTCTTATCCTACTCCTATGCATATGAATGGAAATGATGCTATGGTGTTAACAAAAAATGGAGTAATTATTGATGTGATTGGAAGAGTAGGAGAAGATCCTGCTTCAGGAGCTTGGACGGATGATGCTGCTTCAGGTTTTACTATGGGTTCTTGGTGGACAGCTCAACATACTTTAATTAGAAAAAACACTGTTTTATATGGAGATGATAATGGATTAGATTTATTCAATCCAAGTTTGGAGTGGGATTCTTTAGTTGTTGGTTCTTGGAATGATTTAGGTACACATACTTGTGATTGTATAGGAACTTCAGCAGTTAATGATGTTAAAGAAGTTTCTTATGTTGTATATCCTAATCCAGCTAATGCTGGGGAAGTAATTACAATAACTGCAAATTCAAAAATTGATAATATTGAGATAATAAATATCTTAGGAGAAAGAGTATTGACTACAACTTTAACTAAAATTAATACGAATCACATATCAAAAGGGACATATATTATGCTAATTAATTTGAGTGATGGAAGAGTGATAGAGAATAAGATAATTATTGAGTAGTTAAATAGATAGAAGAATTGAAATGCTGATGGAAACATCAGCATTTTTTTAGGCATACTAATTATGATAAAATATTTTTTGATATTATTAAGTATCTTTTCTGCTTTAGGGCTTTCTGCTCAAACAATTTTAACTGGAAAAGTTACGGATGATAACACAGGAGAATCCTTAATTGGCGCGACTATAGTTTATGGAAAAGGGATGGGAACAGCTACTGATTTGGATGGTAATTATTCACTTGAATTACAGCAAGGAGAAAGAAGCATTCAAGTTTCTTATGTAGGATATAAAGCGATAAGTCAATCATTATCCATTAAAGGAAAATCTCAAGTTGTAGATTTTAAATTGAAAACAATTTTGCTAAATGAAGTACAAGTAGTAGCTGATATAGCTCGCGATAGAGAAACTCCAGTTGCTTTTTCAACCATTCCCTTGAAAAAAATAAGTGAGGAATTAGCTTCACAAGATATTCCTATGATACTAAACTCTACTCCTGGAGTGTATGCAACACAAACAGGTGGAGGAGATGGGGATGCAAGAATTACCATTAGAGGATTTAACCAAAGAAATGTAGCCGTAATGATTGATGGAATTCCTGTCAATGACATGGAAAATGGTTGGGTATATTGGTCCAATTGGTTTGGTTTGGATGCTGTAACTTCTAATATTCAAGTGCAAAGAGGATTGGGAGCGTCAAAAATTGCTATTCCATCTGTAGGGGGGACTATGAATATTTTAACAAAAGGAACAGGAAATCAAGCGGGAGGAACTATAAAACAATCGGTAGGTTCTTACGGAAAAATGCGAACTTCTTTAGGTTATAATTCAGGTAAATTGGATAATGGATGGGGCTATACTTTAGCTGGTTCTTATAAAAAAGGAAATGGCTATGTTGAACAAACTTGGAGTGAAGGATTCTTCTACTATGCAAAAATCCAGAAAGAATTAGGAAATCATATTGTTAGTTTTTCTGCAATGGGGGCACCTCAAAAACACGGACAAAGGGCTTATAAAAGTGATATAGCAACTTATGATTCTACTTTAGCTCGTTCATTGGGAGATGATTCAGATTTTTCAGATAGAATTATCAATAAGGGAACTAAGTATAATAAATACTGGGGCAATTTAGATAGATGGACTTTAGATGGTAATGGAGATACCATACATAATAAAGAAGTTTTAAATACAAGGCAGAACTATTACCATAAACCTCAGTTTTCTTTAAGAGATTTTTGGATTGTTAACGATAAATTTTATGTGTCAAATATTCTATACACATCTTTAGGGAAAGGTGGGGGAACGCAATCAGAAGGTATAGGAGAAAAAGATGGGCAACAAGATTTACAAGTAGCTTATGATGGAAATATTGGAGCAGGTCCTTTTGGTCCAATTATAGATGATGAATTTTCTGATACTGAATATAAAACAGGAAGTTACTTAAAATCATCAATCAATAATCATTATTGGTATGGAGGATTATCTACTTTAAATTATCAAGCAACTGATAAATTATCTCTTGCAGGAGGAATCGATATGCGCTATTATAAAGGAGAACATTATAGCGAAATATATGATTTATTAGGAGGTGATTATGCCGTGTCAACTGATAATATAAATCAATTATCACCAGTAAAAAGAGTAGGAGATAAGATTGGTTATCATAATGATGCAATTGTAAAATGGAGTGGAGTATTTTCTCAAGCAGAGTATAGCAATGGAATGCTAAGTGCTTTTTTTAATATCTCAGGTTCTAACTCAGCATACAAAAGAATTGATTATTTTCAAAAGAAAGATGATTTACAATATGTCTCAACTGACTGGAAGTGGATTAGAGGATATACTCTAAAGACTGGAGTAAATGTAAATTTAGATGAATACAATAATGTATTTTTCAATACAGGATATATTTCAAAAGCTCCAAAATTCAGTAATATATATACTAAAAGTAATACTTTACAGACGTATATTAATAATGAAGAAGTTAAGGCGATTGAAGGAGGGTATTCTTTCCGTTCTTCTTCTTTTTCAGCAAATATAAATACCTATTTTACTGTTTGGGAAAATAAACCAGCCAGTATTTCTGAAACTATTGAGGGAATTAGGTATTCGGATTTTGTTCCTATGAATGCTTTACATAAAGGGCTGGAGATAGATTGGTCATATAAATTTAACCAAAAGCTGAGTGTTGAAGGATTACTTTCTTTAGGAGATTGGAAGTGGACTTCTGGTGGAGAGGCTATTATTTTGGATAGTGATAATAAGGCTCCTTCATTTGAGTTAGGTCATACTAATTCCGATACTTTACAATATAATGCAAATGGCGTTCATGTGGGGGATGCAGCACAAACACAATACGGCTTGAGTATTAGGTATGAGCCAACTTATAAGTCTTATATAAAATTAAGAGGCACTTATTTTGCTGATTATTATTCTGATTTTGATGCAGCAACTTTAAGTGGAGAAAATTCAGGAAGAGAGAGTTGGATAATTCCATCTTATCAGTTAATTGATTTGCATTGCGGCTATAAGTTTAAGTTATCAGATAATCATAAATTAGATATTAAGTTAAGTGTTCTTAATTTGTTGGACGAGATGTATATTTCTGATGCTAAGAATAATGATGGGTATAGTTCAAGTGAAAATGTTGATTTTGATGCTAAGTCAGCTAGTGTGTTTTTTGGTTTGGGAAGAAGGTTAAATTTATCAGCAAAGTTTAGTTTTTAATAAATAAAATAAAAAAAGAATGAAAAAAAGAATATTATTAATGAGTGCAGTTTTACTAAGTATAGTTGGGTTTGCACAAACAGATATTGCTACTGCAAGAGCCCAAGGGATTGGAGCAACTGTAACAATTACCGGTATTGTAACTAATGGTGATGAACTTGGTCCGATACGATATATTGAAGACAATACAGGAGGAATGGCTTTATACAGCACCTCTTTATCTGGGCTACAAAGAGGAGATGAAGTAACCGTTTCTGGATCATTAAAAGATTACAATGGACTCTTAGAAATGGATCCGGTAAATTCAAATACCACCATTACAACAGGAAATATATTAACACCACAAATACTTACGCCAATTCAAATTGGAGAAGCAACTGAATCTCAATTAGTGCAAATTAATAATGTAATTTTTAATAATGGGGGATCAATATTTACAGGAAATACAGCCTTTGATTTTATAGCAAATGGTGAACCTGGAAAAATCTTTTTAAAAACAGGACATTCATTGGTGAACACATTAATCCCTATGGGCTCTGTAACTTTAATTGGCATTTCTTCACAACATACCTATAATTTTGGTTGCCCTCATACTTCAGGAACTTGTCCAGCAAGTGATGGTTATCAAATTTTACCTAGAGATACGGCTGACATTATTCAATCAGGAAATATAGTGTTTACTTCATCTATTACTCAGTCTAATATTACAACTTCAAGTTTTGATTTATCTTGGAGTGTTTCGTCTAACTCAAGCACTAATTGTAATTATGGAATTAC
Organism: Thalassomonas sp.; assembly: GCA_047617145.1. Taxonomy (GTDB): domain Bacteria; phylum Bacteroidota; class Bacteroidia; order Flavobacteriales; family BACL11; genus UWMA-0277. The sequence continues at coordinate 5,789 of JBLGCF010000062.1, forward strand.
AACAGCTTTAGGAACAGGAATGAATAATGGAGGGAATACTACAGCACACACGATAAGTTTAACAGGACTTTCTCCTGCTACTTTTTATTATGTTCAATGTTATTCAGTAGATGGATTAGATACAGCATTTTCCAATGTTGGCGTATATTCAACTGCTTCAAATTCTTCTGGAATTATTCGCCCTTACTTTAATCATTCGGTGGATAATTCATTCTCCAATGGAGTAGATGGCCAAGATATAGGGTCAGCATTTGCTGATACTATTTCTGCATATATTGCTTTAGCTCAAAACACCTTAGATATTTGTGTTTACAATGCTTCTTCAACTATAATTGCAACTGCAATAAATACGGCTTATAATAATGGTGTCTCTGTAAGGTATATTGCTGATGATGATGTTACCAATATAATGTTAGGTACTTTGGATCCAAACATTCCAATTGTGTATCGTGATCCTTCAGTTGCTGGGATTATGCACAATAAATTCATTATTGTAGATGCAAATTCTACAAATAATTCTTGGATTTTAGGAGGTTCTACTAATTGGACAAATCCAACAAATTTACTTAATGATTATAATAATATGATTTTCATTCAGGATGAAGCAATTGCAAAAGCTTATACTTTGGAGTTTGAAGAAATGTGGGGTGGAGTGTTTGGCTCTAACAAGTTAGACAATACGCCTCATAAATTTATGTCGGATGGGAAATTAGTAGAAGTTTATTTTTCACCTTCTGATCAAACTACCTCTCATATTTTGGAGACTATTGAAAATGTAGATAATACATTAGAGTTTGGATTGCTGAGCTTTACGCGTGATGATTTAGGGCAAGCAGTTATTGATAAGGATATTGAATTTGGGGTTACTGTAAGAGGGATTATCGAAATGAAAAATTCTAGTAATGGAGGTGAATATGATAATTTAGTAGCCTCTAGTGTTAATGTGCGTTCTCATGAGGGTGTGCCTAATCAATTGCATCACAAATATTTAATTGCTGATGCAAATTCGATAAGTGCTGACCCTTTAGTTTTAACAGGCTCACACAATTGGAGTAATAATGCAGAGAATAATTCGGATGAGAACACCCTAATAATTCATGATGCTACTATTGCTAATATTTACTTGCAAGAGTTTGAAAAAAGATGGGGAGAATTAGGTAGTGCTAATGCAATTAACGAGTTGATTAGTATAGAAGTATCCATTTTTCCAAATCCTTCTTCAGGAATGA
>JBLGCF010000063.1:0-6805 GCA_047617145.1 Thalassomonas sp.
GCTTTTCTCATCAAAGCCTCCTTCTGAAAAGGAATAATTTAAAGTAAACCTAATGTCAGGCTTTGCTTGCTCTAGCAGTTTTTCAACGGGATTTTTGGCAATCTCTTGTCCATCCTTAGATGAGCTAGCATTGTCTATTGCTGCTTCTTCTGCTATACTTTTTAATGTCATTCCTAAATCTTCTAAAGGAAATCCTCTTTCAGCCCACAAACCTCCAATTTTATCTATAACATCTTGCAGTCCTTTGTGCTCTCTTAAAGCTCTAGTGTAATCATTTACTACAATTTGAGATCCTTGATTACCAAATTTCATTTCATACCCATTTTCTGACATAAAATTATCTGCCGGCATGATCATTAATGATGGCTTAATTTGTCCAAAAGCCACAAAACTTGTTAAAACAACAATAAATAGTAATAGTTTTTTCTTTTTCATAATTTTTTATTTAATAATATTATCAGATTTTAGTTTATTTCTTAATCCTTCTACATCAATTTTCACTTTCACTCGATATACAGTTTGACTTCTTGATTTCTTTTTAGATTTTGGAGATTTCTCTACAAAAATATAATTTAGATAATCCTTTCTAAATAAATTAGCTACATAATTTCTATATTTATCCGCAGCTTGCACCTCTAATATAAGAGGGCGAACATTGCAATTGCTTTTATTTATTCCTTTGAATAGAATGTCATTAATAGCATTTCGTTTAGCTTGATCTATTGCTTCCTTTTTGGTACTTCCTGAACCCCAAGCCATAAATATAAAATTACCATCCATCTTGTCTTCAAGACATTCTGTCTCATATTTGTAATAACTTGCTGTTTTTGTTTGTTTACCCTGAGCAATACATGATAAAGAGAGAAAAAGAATAAAGACAGTGCAAATAATTTGAGTGATAAAATTTTTCATAATTATTTAAAGATATTACCAATATTCTGCAAGACACCTGCACTTTCCAGTTCCTTTCTTAATCCGGCAACGTCTACAGATACAATAACACCAATTTTATATTCTTTCTTACTAATTTTAGACACATCTCCAGGTTTAACGCGTCCATTGTTTGAGGCAGTTACAAACTTCATATATTTTCCTCCTGTTGCAAAAAAGGACTTAAAGTACTCTTTCTTTTCTTCTTGAGTACTAGGGTTATTCACTAAAGGCTTTTGACTTGCACAGTTTCCTGAATTAACTCCCTGAAAGATAATAGCATGAATAGCATTCTTTTTACATTGCTCAATAGCTACCTTTGGTTTTTTAGAGAATGAAAACACTTTTATTGTGTAATTAGTGCCTTTCCCCTCTCCAATACAAGAAACCTCATAACGCCATTTTTCAGTGTCTTTATTCGCTTTTCTTTTTGAAAATATCTGAGAGTAGCTTAATGTTGAAAGTAGTATTGTGAATACTAGTAGAAATATTTTTTTCATAATTTTTTTATTTTATATTTATATTATTTTTGTTGTCTTAAAAGTAATGTAAGTAATTCCCATTTCTTTTTACAACCTTTAAAGCTGGTAGCAACAATTGCATCTTTAGATTCTGCTTCAGGCGGCTTTGTTGAAAAATAGCGATTATCCCAAATTGCCTTTTTATCAACTTTAATTGTTGCTTTTTTCTTCCATTTTCTAGCACCAGAAGAAGTAAAACCAAGTTCAAGAACATCAAATTTCTCTCCTCCTTCCAAGCCTTCTTTTAAACCAATTTTAGCAGTACATATTTTTCCTTTTTTGTCATATTCATAGAATTCTGTTTTGGTTTTAAATATATCATAGTTTTTCTGTAACTTAACATATACTTTATTTACTGATCTAATAGTTGCTTCTTTAATTTGATCACTCTCATTACGCTCTTTTTTGAACTGAGTAATTAATACAGAAGCTCTCTCTTTGCCAATAAATTTCATTTTAAAATCAGTTGCTTTAAAGAGATTGTTTCTTTTCTCTCTTTCTTCAGGTGAAGTATTTTTTCCAATCCAATATCGATTACTAAAAACATCTAAAATACTATCATTCCAATCTAATTGATATAGAAAAGCACTTGTCCAGACAGAATATCCTTTCGCTTTTTCTAGTGCTTTATTTAATACCGCTTCAGCTGCTTTAAGAGCTATTTTTTTTCCCATTTCAGGCATATCACCTTTTTCGATAGCAATCTTAGCTGCTGCATAAGTAGCCTCCGCAAGAGGTTTTGCAACTAACTCATTATCTACAAATGAAAAGTAGTTCACTACTAAAAAGGTATTACTAATTAACTCCTTTCCAGCTTTAGCTAAAACAGCGCTACCTTTCTGAAGCGTAGCAGCTACCTCAATTTCATCTACCTTAGCATCTTTTAGACCTCTTTCACCAATTAAACTTGGATCCATTGTGCCGTCAGGCTGCCTGTTAACCCATTTAGCAATCATCTGATTTGCAATTTGATTATCAGTGAAATATGTATCAATCTTTTTTTCTATATTCTTAAGCTTTGCAGAACCAACAATACTTTTACTATTTTCAGAACCGTCAATTTTCACGCTTATAAAATCATATGACCTAACATCTAAAAGATGATTATCATATTTATCAGGAAAATCCATCTCATTAAAGGTCTTTACAATGATGTCTTTCTTAGGCATTGAGTTATCTTCCATCATCATAACATGAAGAGAACTTCTGTTATACTCTACTTTCTCAACAGTTTTTCTCTGAGAGAATAATAAACACGGAGCCAAAAGCATAATACTTAATAATATTTTTTTCATAAATGTATTCTTAGTTCGCCTACTCTTAAATTGGTTTTCGGCTGCCCCATTAATTTCCAGATAAACATACAACAATAAAAACATAAATCCTCTACGTATAATACGTAGAAGAAATTTTACTAGAAAAACATGCAAGAAATTGATATAGTGTGTGTTATGCAATTATTTCAATAATAATAATAAAATAATTTATTTATTTTTCTAAAAAAATTAGCGTTTTTTATAGAACAAATAAAGGATTATATCAAGATAGCTCTAACCATTCCAAAGTGCAAATAACCTGCATTTTCTCAAATTCCCGAGAATGGCAATTAAGAAAAGAGCAATAAAATAGATAGTTCAATATCAAGTCAGGTTAAGACAGAATTTAAATTAAAACTTATAAACCTTGAAAATCATAATATTTATTAAACCTTTAGAGAAGATGGAGAATAAAATAAAAATTAATTAGTTTTATATTTATTTCCTATGCTTAATATCAGTAACAAATTGTTTTATTTGTTGTTCATCTTCTTTTTTACAAACAAGAAGTGTCCCTTCACTTTCCACAACAATATAACCACTTAACCCTTGCAGAACTACTAATTTATCCTTTGGTACATTCACAATATTGTCTGACGAGTTGTATAACATCACTTTATTTCCTTGAATAGCATTTTGATGCTCATCCAATTCCAAATGCGTGTATAAAGAACCCCAAGTGCCTAAATCGCTCCAACCAAAGTCAGCAGGATACACATACACTTTATCCGATTTTTCCATAACCCCATAATCTATAGAGATATTTTTACAACCAGGGAAAACTCGGTCAATATACTCTTCTTCTTCTTCAGTGTTATAGAATGATTTTCCTTCTTCAAAAACAGCATACATATCATGTAAATATTTACGGTACGCCAGAGTAATTGACTTAGCGCTCCACACAAACATGCCTGAATTCCAAAGAAAATCGCCACTATCAATAAAGTTAAGTGCCAACTCCTGATTTGGTTTTTCTGTGAACGTTTTTACCTTTTTTACCTTTTTATTTTTTGCTAACCCCTTATCAGTAAACTGAATATAGCCATAGCCAGTATCTGGTCGACTAGGTGTAATTCCAATAGTTAACAACACATCATTAGTAGCACTAACCTCCAAACAATCGTTCATCACGCGCACAAACTCATCCTCCTTAGTAATGATGTGATCAGAAGCAGCAATAAGCATATTTGCGTCAGGATTTTCACTTTGTATTTTAAATGCGGCATAGGCCACACAAGGTGCGGTATTACGCATTGCAGGCTCACATAGTATATTTTTTTCTACAACATCAGCAAGTTGTTCCAAACATAAATTCTTGTAATTTTTATTGGTAACAATAAGGATGTTTTCAGCAGGACATATTTTTTGCAATCGCCTAAATGTTTGCTGAATAAGGGTTTCTCCTGTCCCTAATATATCAAGGAATTGCTTAGGTAAACTAGCTTTACTCATTGGCCAAAAACGAGAGCCTATCCCGCCAGCCATAATTACTGCATAATTGTTTTTATTCATATTATTTGCTAAAATATTATTTACTAAAATACAACAAAAAACTATCCATTTTATTGCATCTTACTTACTTCTGATAAGGGATGGAACAAATATACCTTATTAGTGGAGCATTCTACACACCTGTAGCGTTTTCTTAATTTTTTTCCCTTTAGAAATTCTTTCCCATTGGAGATGCTAAACTTATCCCCTTCCAAAATATCAGTAATAGTTAGCCTTTTTTGTTTATCATAATTTCTTAATATAGACGAAAGCCTGAGATCCGTCAAAGTAGATGCCTTAGGATTTAATAAATGTAAACTCAATACTTTGGCAATATCATCAGGAAAAATCGGGAGAAAATTCAACGACATGGCTTTAAAGGTTGTTTTCCATTCCTGACCATGTGGCAATACTTTATTTTTATACTTAGCATACACAAAAGCATGAGCCAATTCATGAGTCAATGTAATCAGGAAGGAATAAGGATTTAAGTTATTATTAACGCTTATCAGAAGTTTACTTTGCTGTACTTTAAAGTCTCCTAGCTTTGTTTTTCTAGGGTTAGAAATTGTTAATTCAACACCCAATTCATCTAACCAGCTTTGCAAGGTTAGCCTACTTTCTTTAGGTACAAATGAGTGAAAGGGATGCATTAACTCAATAACTGATAAGCAATAAAGCTAGAAAGGTATGCCAATACTCCCATATACAAAAACTGAATTACAGGCCATTTCCAATGTTCTGTCTCGCGATAAACAATAGCTAATGTACTCATACACTGCATGGCAAAAGCATAAAACAACATTAATGAAATCCCAACTGCTGGCGTAAAAAACACTTCTCCTGTATCTTGATTTTTTACATTTTTCAAACGCTCTTGTATAGATTGTATATTGTCATCACCCACACTATATATAGTTGACATAGTTCCCACAAAAACTTCACGTGCAGCAAAGGATGTAATTAAAGATATTCCTATTTTCCAATCAAACCCTAAAGGTTTAATAGCTGGCTCAATAGTTTTTCCAATAATTCCTGCATAGGACGCTTCTAATTTATCAGCTGCAATATACATCTCTGCATCTACTTTTCCAGCCCACTGCTGTTCAATTTTCTCAAATTTCTTTCCTGGAGCAAATGATGATAAAAACCATAATACAATTGAAACAGCAATAATCACTTTACCAGCATCAAATAAAAATATCTTTACTTTTTCGACAATTGTATAAATTACAGTTTTCCAATCCGGAATTTTATAGGAGGGCATTTCCATAATATAATAGGAGCGCTCTTTTGATTTTATGAGAAACTTCATAAGGTAAGCCACTCCAATTGCCGATACAAATCCAATCAGATAAAAAATCATTAGCACCAAACCTTGCAAGTTAAATCCTAAAAAATCCTCAGCAGGAATTATCATAGAGATAATAAGCGTATAAACCGGTAACCTAGCCGAACAGGACATCAATGGTGTTACCATAATCGTAATCAAGCGTTCCTTCCAAGAAGAAATTGTTCGTGCTGACATAATAGCAGGCACAGCACAGGCCGCACCACTCAATAAAGGAATTATTGATCTACCGTTAAGCCCAACCCCTCTAAGTAATTTGTCGGTGATAAAACTCACTCGTGCCATATATCCTGTATCTTCCAGAAAGGCAATAAATGCAAACAAGAAAGCAATTTGTGGTACAAAAATAACAATACCTCCAAGCCCAGCTAGGATACCATTTACAATCAAATCGTTAAGCATACCTTGTGGCATAGCATTGGTCGTCCAAATGGCTAAATCAGTAAACAGCCCATCAATTAATTCCATAGGATAAGCTGACCATGAAAAAACAGCTTGAAATAATAAAAATAAGATAGATAGGAAAACAATATAGCCCAAAACAGGGTGGATTAAAACATCATCTAGCCTTTTAGTAAACTGATATTTCCCAACTGGAGCTCCTTTTTTAACTGTAGAAAGAACTACTTTATCAATTACTTTATACCTTTTTACAGTTTCTTTTGCTTGTGCGCGTTCTGGGATAATCTCATGCTTTTTGCACAATTGATTCAAAGCACATCTATTGATTACCTCACCACTTAACTTTTGTTTACATAAGGCTAAAAAAGAAGCATAATTATTCTCTACTCCTCTAATTTCATTCGCCTTTTCAATTACTCCCTTAAAAATTTTACTTACATCCAAAAAAGGTTTCTTTGGCTTTTGGCCTATTGCATTTACAATCGCTTCTTTTAAACTCTCAATTCCTTTTCCCTTTCTGGCATTTATTGCTACTACAGGAATCCCTAATTCTTCTGACAACAAATCTACATTTACAAGTATTCCTTTTTTAGTGGCAATATCAACCATATTTAAGGCCAAAACCACATTCATATTTAAGTCAACTACTTGAGTAAGCAAAAATAAGGAACGTCTTAAATTGGTAGCATCTGCAATAATTACGGTAATATCAGGATAATCATCATCCGTATTATTACAGAGCACTTGTTGTGCTACCTCCTCATCCATTGATTTTGGAAATAAAGAATAAGTCC
>JBLGCF010000064.1:0-6723 GCA_047617145.1 Thalassomonas sp.
TTTTTTTTAGGGATGGAATAGCATAAACAATTGTTCCTGTATCAGGTAATGTACTAAGTGCATTAATAATTACTTTTCCTTCTTTTATTCCTATTTCAGTTAGTCTTGCCGAGCCTAATTCAAATGATTCCTCTACATTTTCTTCATGTAATAGCTGATTAGGAAAGTAGGCGGTAGCTTCCATTATTTTAATTTCAGTAATGGATATTTCAGTGGTTATTGCATCTGTATAGTTGATAAGAACTTGCCCGTTACTTGCCTCAATATCCATATTATTTATAATGCCAATCATTAAATGATCTAAGGTTTCTCCTGCCACTGAAACCGATTCACTATAAGTATCTCCACTTTCAATAAGAGGAGTAGAGAAGGTAGCAATTAGGTGCTGATTTGTTGAGTTGTACAGGCAGAAACTAACATTTGAAATATCAGTAGGAAACCCATTGTATAGCTCAAGGTTTAGCATCCCGTTATAGAGAGTCATTGTTTCAAAATATTCACTAGCATCAATAGAAATAGTATCATTTTGGATAATGCCTGGCATAGCAGGAATATCCCTTTGGCTTCCATTAGGGAAGAGTATAGTACCAAAGGGTATTTCATTAATAACACTTCCAATTGTAATGACATGTTCTATTACAACATCATTAAAATTTACCGAGTCAATTTTTATAGTTGTTTCTTCTGATGTTGTTTCTAGTAATAATAAAGAATCATAATCTACATTCAATAAGGATTCTTGGTATATTAAGGAAATAAAACCTTCAATATCCTCATTAATGATATCTGTACTATCTGGAATTATATTGCTGATATTTAGGCTCGTATAGGCAATAGGTGCAATCATATCTACATTCCAAGTAGGTTTTTCTAATTCGTGCTTACAAGCAAATAGTAGAAGGATAGTTCCCGCAATGAGAAGGGTTTTGTTCATCTTACAAAGATAGGTTAATAATTATACTTTCCTTTCCAAAGGTTTTTCAAACCCTCCTTAAACGCATTTTCTTTGCTATTATTTGAAGGTTTGTAAAAAGGATTTCCACTAATTTCAGTAGGTAAAAATTCTTGTTTATCAGTAGGTTTGTTGTGTGAGTATTGATATTTTTTTCCATAACCTAATTCTTTCATAAGCTTGGTAGGAGCATTGCGTAAATGGAGTGGTACTGATAGGTTTCCACTGCTTCTTACTTCATCCTGTGCTTGGTTGATTGCCATGTAGGCAGAATTGCTTTTTGGTGAGCAGGCCAAATAAATAACGGCTTGTGAAAGTGTAATTCTTGCTTCAGGAAACCCAATTACATTTACGGCTTGAAAACAATTATTAGCAATTACCAGTGCAGTAGGATTGGCGTTTCCAATATCTTCTGACGCCAAAATTAGTAGCCTTCTTGCGATAAATTTTACATCTTCTCCACCTTCAATCATTCGGGCAAGCCAATAAACAGCAGCATTTGGGTCGCTTCCTCTTATTGACTTGATAAAAGCAGAAATAATATCGTAATGTTGTTCTCCATTTTTATCATAACGCACAATATTCTGTTGTGCTTTTTCAATTACTAAATCATTAGTAATAATTATTTCATTACTGTCCACCGAGCTGACTACTAACTCAAAAATATTCAATAATTTTCTGGCATCACCTCCCGAAATTTGCATTAGCGATTCGGTTTCCTTTAAGCTAATGTTTAGTTTGCTTAATACTTCATCTTCCCTTTTTGCTCTCTCTAGTAGTTCTTGCAAATCAGCTTTGGATAAGGACTCTAAAACATACACTTGCGAGCGAGAAAGTAGGGCAGAAATAACTTCAAAAGAAGGGTTTTCGGTAGTTGCACCAATTAAGGTAATTACTCCTTTTTCAACTGCACCTAAAAGGGAATCCTGTTGGGCTTTACTAAACCTGTGTATTTCATCAATAAATAGGATGGGAATGTTTTTTCCGAATAAACCTAAAGATGATGCTTTGTGAATAATCTCACGCACATCCTTTACTCCTGAATTAATTGCAGATAAGGTATAAAAAGGGCGATCCAATTCTTGTGCAATAAGAGAGGATAATGTAGTTTTTCCAACTCCTGGAGGTCCCCAAAATATCATAGAGGGGATTAGCTTGTTATTGATTGCTGTTTTGAGAGTTCCCTTTTCGCCGATTAAATGTTTTTGTCCAATTACTTCTGAAAGTTTTCTTGGGCGTATTCGTTCGGCTAAAGGGATATTTTGCATATTAAGTAATGCTTTTTATCAACCTTAACTTATGGGTATGAGAACCAATTTCGGTATTGAAAATTCCTTGTTGGTCTATTCTGTCAATTCTCACTTTACCTGATGCATGTATGATGTGGTTGTCGGCTAAAATAATTCCTACATGAGTAATTTTACCTTCTTTATTATCAAAAAAAGCTAAATCTCCAGGTTCTGACTCTTCAACAAAACTTAATGTTGTTCCAACCTCAGCTTGCTGATATGCATCTCTTGGTAAACTAATCCCTTGCAAACGATATACCATTTGCGAAAATCCCGAACAATCAATTCCAAGTGGAGAACGACCTCCCCAGAGGTAAGGTGCGTTCAAATACATTAATGCATTTTCAACTAATTTTTCTTTTTGTGTAAACCCTGGAGTTGTAAGTCCATCAAACTTATACATTTCATTATTGATAAGTGCATGCCCGCTTTTGTAAGTAGGCAATATGCTACCTATAACAATAGGCTGATGGTGTTCCTTGGTAATGATATCTAAAATATCAGTAGTTATTGTGGATACATCTTTGTCCAGTTGTTTGTAGTCTTCTTCCGGAATCTCTATCCATTGCTTGTTGCAAACCCATCCTTCATAATTATCATGAGCTAGGCGAATTTTACTCCATTTTTTACGAATTTCCAATACCTTAAAATGCTCCCCAAAAAGAATTTGGTTTACCATTTCTGCTTGGTCAGCAGCCTCATCCCTCATAGGAATAATTGATAGGTTGGAAATTCCGTATTTCATTATACTAATTCAATAACCATTGCAGAGGCACCACCACCACCATTACAAATTCCAGCAGCACCAACTTTACCACCATTTTGTTTCAATACATTGATAAGCGTTACAATAATTCTGGAACCAGAACTACCCAATGGATGACCAATAGAAACTGCTCCACCATTTACATTTACTTTATTTGCATCTAAATCTAAGATTTTCATATTTGCTAAACCAACTACTGAAAATGCCTCATTCAATTCAAAATAATCAACATCAGTTGTAGCTAATCCTGCTTTTTCAAGAGCGATAGGCAATGCTTTTGCAGGAGCAGTAGTAAACCATTCTGGCTCATGTGCAGTATCAGCATAACTTACAATTTTAGCCAAAGGAGTTAGGTTTAGTTCAGCTGCTTTTTCTGCACTCATCAAGATTAATGCAGAAGCACCATCATTTAAGGTAGAAGCATTGGCAGCTGTTATGGTTCCTTCTTTGTCAAATACAGGCCGTAAAGTTGGAATTTTATCCATTCTTACATTTTTGTATTCTTCATCTTCAGTAATTACTAAAGCATCTCCTCTTCTTTGTGCTACTTCAACAGATACTATTTCATCAGCAAATTTTCCTGTAGCCCATGAGTTCGTACTTCTATTGTATGATTCAATAGCAAAAGCATCTTGCTCTTCTCTTGTAAAATTCATTTCAGTTGCACATTTTTCAGCACAAACTCCCATATGAACTCTATTGTATACGTCAGTTAATCCATCTTTTACAAGACCGTCAACTAATTTCATGTCTCCTAATTTCTGTCCTGTTCTTCCTTTTGCAAAATAATGAGGAACGCTTGACATATTTTCCATTCCACCAGCAATAACAATATCATTATCACCACACTTAATGGATTGTGCAGCTAACATAATAGCTTTCATTCCTGAAGAACATACTTTATTGATAGTAGTACAAGGTACATCTTGTGAAAGACCAGCAAACATAGCAGCTTGCCTAGCAGGAGCTTGTCCTAAATTAGCTTGCAAAACATTCCCCATGTATACTTCATTCACGATATTTGCATCAATTCCTGCTTTTTCAATAGCTCCTTTTATAGCAGCTGCTCCTAATTTTGTAGCTGATACTGATGATAAACATCCTCCAAAGCTTCCCATTGGGGTGCGCACTGCCGATACAATTACTACTTCTCTCATTATTAGTTTTTTTATGATTTTAAATTTGGTGCGAATTTATGTAAATTATACTTATTTTCGCTACTGATATTAATACATCTATGAAAAATATACTTATCAAAATAATAGACAACCATGAACAATTGTTTCGCATCTTTTTATTCCTTTTAACTCTAGCAGTTATTGTTTATGTTTTCCCCAGACAAGCAAAATTCAAGTATGAATTTACCAAAGGAAAACCTTGGATGCACGAAACTATTATTGCTCCTTTTGATTTTTCAATCTTAAAATCGGCAGATGAAATAAAAAGAGAGCAAGAAATTATTCATTCAGAACACACTCCAATTTTTAATTATAATACTGATATTTTTGAGTTGAAAGCAGAGGATTATATTAATCAGTTTGAAGAGAAATGGATAAAAGATAAAAAGGTAAAAAAAGACGATAAATTCACGTTTTTCAATATTTTTAAGCAAAAAAAGATAGATAATAGCACAAGAAAGCACAATTTAGCAATTTTTGGGTACGATAAGTTACAGTCAATTTATGATAAAGGAATCATACAATTACAAGGTGATTTTGAGTACAAAAAGGAATTGAATATATTGTTGAAAAAAGGAAGTATTGCTGAAAAATTTCAGCTTGACCATTTGCATAGTATTAATTCAGCAGCTAATGAAATTAATTTACTCAGTAACCTTAGTGATGAAGAATATAGTTTCCTTATTCCTATCTTACTTTCATCCTTAGAACATAATATTACTTACGATAAAGTTGCGAGTGAAGCTATGTTGCAGAGTGATTTGGAAAATATTAACAGCACACAAGGGTTGATTGTTGCAGGGCAGATTATTGTAAATAAAGGGGAGTTAGTTACTGCTGAGCGTTACCAAAAATTACTTTCGTTAAAGCAACAATTTGAAGGGAAAGAATGGAATTTATTGGCTTATTATTTGATGTTGTTGGGGCAAATTATTTTGGTAGCCTTATCGCTATTTATTCTTTTTATATTCATAAAACAATATAAGATAGAGGTGCTAAATAACACCACTAAAATAAGTATGATACTAAGTATAATTTTACTAATGGTGGTTATTTCATCAGTAGTATTGGCACTAGATGTTAACTTTATTTATGTGGTTCCTTTTTGTATTGCACCTATCATACTTAAGGCCTTTTTTGATACTAGAATTACATTATTTACCCACTTGATTGCCATTTTAATTATTGGCTTTATTGTGCCAAATGGGTTTGAATTTGTGTTTTTGCAATTGATAGCAGGAATAGTTTCGATACTTACTGTGCTAAAAATGTACAAACGATCACAATTATTTGTCTCGGTAGCTAAGGTAATAGCCGTTTATTTTGTGATTTATATTTCACTATCCATTACCCATGATGGTTCTTTTGTTGGTTTGGAATTTAACATTCTACTTCAACTAGCCATAAGTGGTGCGCTTACTTTATTTGCTTATCCAACTATTTTTCTTTTCGAAAAGATTTTTTCTTTGGTTTCGGATGTTTCTTTATTGGAACTTACGGATACGAATAGTGTGTTGTTAAGGCGACTTTCTGAAGAGGCCCCAGGTACTTTTCAGCATAGTTTGCAAGTGGCTAATTTGGCTGAAATGGGAGCATTGGAAATAGGGGCTAATGCTTTACTAACTAGGGCAGGAGCTGTTTATCATGATATTGGGAAATTAAAAAATCCTATGTATTTTATTGAAAACCAAAGTAGCAATTTAAATCCTCATGATGAGATTGAGTTTGATGAAAGTGCCGAGATTATTATAAATCATGTGCTGGATGGAATAGAGATTGCAAAGGAACATCATTTACCTGATGAGTTGGTTGATTTTATCCGTACTCACCATGGAACTACTACTGTGCAGTATTTTTATAAGCAGTTTATTACTAATTTTCCTGAAGAGGATATTGATATTAAAGATTTTACTTATCCAGGGCCGAAACCTTATTCTAAGGAAACAGCTATCCTTATGATGGCGGACTCTGCTGAGGCATCTGCTAGAAGCTTAAAAAATCCAACAGCTGAGAATATTGATGTCTTGATAGAAAGAGTCATTAATAAGCAGATTGAGGAGGATCAGTTCGTAAATGCTGACATTACCTTAAAGGAAATTACCCAATTGAAAAAACTCTTTAAAAAGAAATTAGTAAACATCCATCATACTAGGGTGGAGTATTAGTAAGCTAAAATTTCTCCAATTTTCTTACTTACTTTTTCTGCATTAGGTAGCATTCTCGCTTCCAAATTTGAGTTTAACGGAATGGCAGGTAAATTCTCTGATCCCATAACATAAACAGGGGCGTCTAATTTTTCAAAACAATGTTCTTGTATTCTACCTACTAAACTTTGTGCAAAGGAATTATTATAAGGTTCCTCCGTAAGTACTAAACATTTTCCGTGCTTGTTTACTCTCTCAAAAACTAAGTCTTCATCAATAGGATTGATAGTTCTTAAATCTACAATTTCTACTTTTCCTTTATGGTTTTTTGCTGCATTTAGTCCCCAATGAACTCCCATTCCGTAAGTAACAATACAGATAGTATTATCCGAAT